>JAAURD010000191.1 GCA_012034075.1 Chloroflexaceae bacterium
AGATATATCCATTCTGGCCATTTTCCCGCCAGCCGGTTTCATCGGCATACAGGACCGGCTCGCCCGTGCCTGCGCCTTGAGGGCTTCCCCATCGGCATCCAGTTGTGCTCGGACCTGGTGCAGCAACCGGGTGATTTCCCCGATGCTGAGCTTCAGGCCATGCACCGTCATGAGGTCCTCCTGGATACGCCGAATGGGCAAACGCAAGACCGTCTGGAGATACGCGACCAAGGGCCGCGACTCGCACTCCAATACGTCCCTGTCCCAGCACCTGACCAGTCAGATCCAGCGTGGGGGTTTTCCATGCGTCGCAATGCGGGCAATACCGTTCCACGATCTGATGTTCCACCACCTCGCCCGGAGCGGGTGGTGGGAGATCAATCACCTGATACCAAATTCAGGTGATCACTGGTATTTGACGCGGAGCGCCTGCGTGCAACTGGCGCGTGCGGCGGCAAGTCGCGCCTACGACGTTCGCGCCTCGCGTGCGGTCGTGCCGACCGCTGTGCGGCTGCAAGCCGCACCTACGTCTCATACGGAATCAGTCTCTCTTTATATCGATGAACCGAATTTGGTATGACGTGTGCGAGCAACACTGCCGCCCGTGAGGCTACGCCTACAGTCGGGACAGGAATCACACGCATGGGTCTCGATCCGCGTGGGTTCTTCGCGTTTCCGCCCGTGATTGTGTTGCGGATCGCGTTTGCGCCGGGTTTGGGGCTTTCCCCGGGGCACCGCAGACTTCACCGGTGGGGGTGTCTTTTTCGATGCGGTTTTCCCTTGTTGCGCGGTCAGGTCCGCCACCTGCTATTTCAGGTCAGCACGTTCGGCCTGTAACTGCAAAATCAGTTGGTGCGCTTTTTCCAGCGTTGTTGGCAGAGCGGTCGTTGGCATGGCGCTCGTATACCATACTTTTTTCTCCCCCCAAGTCTTAGCAGTCGCACCAGTTTGCCGACACCCACCGACACCTGTCTTGTCTGATGCACAAGGCTATCTGGAAACGCTGCGCTTGCAACACCGGCACCAGCTGCTGATACGCAAATGGCGTTAATCGATATGAGACGTAGGTGCGGCTTGCCGCCTGCCTGCTTTGGAGGGGCGCAGCACGCTGCGCCCCGACGGGTGTTGATGATAGTATGGCAAAACGTAAGTTGGTATGATAACCTGAATTTGCCATGGACACGGTATAATAGGCGGCAGGTCGTCCTTCAGGAAGCACTGTAGGAGAGATAAGATGGAACAGAGCACGGTGTTGAATCAGACGTTCTTGCATGATCAAGAGCATGCAAGCATCAGTCTGGTGCGTTATACCACAGATCAGATCACTGCTATTGCCAGCGATGATGTGACGTCGGTGTTGCAGCAGGTCGATCCACAGGCCATATCCTGGATTACGCTACGCCAGTCGGCGGGCCGAAGTGGCATTGAGCAGGTGTTACGTCACTTTGATCTGGAAGAGCGCCTGATAGAGGATATTATCAACGAAACCTATGAAGAGTTTGAAGGTGATCATGCCAACTGTCTCTACCTGGAAGCGGCTATTCCACAGATTGATGCAGCTGGTCATGTGCTGCAACTCACATCGATCAGTTTTCTGCTCGGTCGGCATTTTGTGATCGTGTATGAACCATGCGATACCGGTGCATTTCAATGGTTTCGCCGCCACTTATTATTGGGGCACACCCGTGCTCAACGCTATGGCACAGACTATTTGCTCTATCTGTTATTACGCAGCGGGGTGATTGCCAGTTATGAAGCCGTGTTTCGGGTCTACAGTGATCTGCTGGAAGATTTGGAGGATGCGATCTTCTCTAACCCGAACGATGATCAGGCATGTTATGAGCAGGTGTTGGAGATTCGCCGCGAGATCAAGCCGCTCTATACCGAGATTCGCGAGCTGTTGCAAAATATTGCTTTGATCGAAGACATGGAGACGCAGTTTGTGAGCAAGGGTGTGCGCCAACATATGAAAAAGACGCTGCTCTATGAGGTCCAGGAGCTTGCGCATGAGTATCTCCGCCTACGCTCGTGGGTGGCAGAGTTGGTTGAGCTGCATCGCGCGAATGTGAATGAGCGGACCAATGCTATCTCAAAGGTCTTGACTGTGATTGCGACGGTGTTTTTGCCGCTGACCTTTATTACGGGGCTCTACGGCATGAATTTTCACACTATGCCAGAATTGGCGCTGCCTTGGGGCTACCCGGCGGTGTTGCTGGTGATGTTTACGCTGGCGATGGTTGCAATTATGTATATGAAGTATCGCCGGTGGTTTTAAGCGATGGGTGAAAAAGAGCCCCGGCACTTGCAGGCTGCAAGCACCGGGGCGAAACCTCTCTGCTTACCGAAAGTCCAAATTAGCCGCCATTGATGGTGATACGGCCTTCACCACCGGGCTGATAGCGTGCATCGTCGGCTGGCACGGTTGGCAAATCACCGGATACCGGGAAGCTACGCAGATATTCCACCACCGCATCTTCGTAGGTGAACTTGCCGTTTGGTCCGCGCAGAGCGGTCTGGTTGGTGTTGCTGGCAAACCAGATGTAGTTGTCGCCACCGGCAGCGGTAAAGCTGTTGGTGATTATCGTCAGGTTGGGTGCGCCTGCGACAACTTCGCCATTCTCAATGATTGCGGTGCCATCGGTCAATGCCACACTGACGACCCGACTACCGTCTACCGCCACATCGCCATCGACATCGATCTCTTGCGCCGGCTGACTGATGTCGTAGGTGACGTTGAGACCCGAGACTTGCAAGAATTGCCCACCAGCATCGGGTAACGATGCAGCCGAGCGTTCAAAGATGGCCTTCAGGTCGGCTGGTGTGACATCATCTATGACGGTGATTTCGTTGGTGAGGAAGCGCATCACGTCGAGCGTGTTCTGGCGGGTGATAGTGCCAGGTGCGCCGCCTTCGGGCAGCTGGTCGGGTGGTTGGCGAATACCACCGCCGTTCTGCACGGCAACCACCTGATTGGTGATGGCAGGCAGACCGTTATCGGCGGCATACTGCTCATACAGGTAGCGGTAACCATCGGCCACCAGGTTGCCAAAGTTGCTTTCGCCACCACGCACAGACGAGCGGCTAGTATCAAACAACACCTCCGAAGCCGCAACTGCATCGGTGGCAAAGCCCTCCAGACAGGTTTCCAGTGGTGCAATCACATTGGTTTCGATGTCAACGTCTGACGCTACTGCATCGGCCAGACTGAGTTGGGTCGCAGCATCGCTGGTTGGGATGACACGCCGTGGGTAGCTTGAGCTGCTATCGATATCCACTATGTCACCGTTGGCATTAAAGCCAACGTCAAGGTGGCCCAGATACTGATAGCCACCTTTGGTTGTTACCAGGTAGACGGTGTTGCCATCGGCCCCGGTTACGGCAGTGGGGTAGGTGTATTGAGATGACTCCTCAGCTTCGCCAGGCAACAGTTGCATATCGCTGCTCAAATCTGAGTTCAGCAGCAGTTCATCACCGCCACCGCCCACAGCAATATCCACCTTCGTCAACAGTTGGATCAGTTCGACATCGTTGTCGAGGTTTTGCAGGTGGCTGACAAAGATGATCTTGCGCACGCCGTAGTCATTATAGAGCGCATCGACCAGTTGCTGAACCAGTGCGGCGGTCTCTTCGAGCGTCTTGGTCGTTACGGCAACATCACGCGGTGATGAGATAGTTGGGAGGTTCCAGGTGGTTGCGGCAACAATCCCAAACGTCTCGCCGGTGGTGGTGTCAGAGTAGATCATCGATTGACCGACAACCCGTCCATCGGTGACGGGGTTGAAGACAATGCCATCGGCATCGATCATATCGGCGAAACCGGCCTCAGCGCTGAAGTCGAGGTTGCCACTCAAGAAGGGCTGATCGGGGAGATCATCGCCGTCTTCATCAAAGGTGCGGATAAACCGCTCTAAAAAGTCCGGTGTGTTGTCAAATTCGTGGTTGCCGAAGATATGCGCGGTGTAGGCAATTTCGCGCTGGGCCAGGGCATCATACACCGGCGGGTCATCGCCCTCCACACTACAGAGCAGCGAGGCGCCGGGCAAAATGGCATCACCAGCATACACGTTCACCACGGCGTTGCCGGCATCACGGGCAGCCGCAATCTGCTGGTCGGTCAGGGTCTTGAATGCGGCTACACCACCGACGGGCAAATCAACATCATCGACGGTGTTGGTGGTGGTTTGCAGGCTGGATTCACCGTCGTTGTTGTGCAGCAGGGTGAGCCGGGTCACCGCTGTATTGGCTGGTGAGGTTGCCCCTTGCCAGATCAATGGCAGATAGATCGTGCCGCTGCCTTGCAATGTTGGGTTGCCAATCAGGCCAAATTCGGTCAGGTGATTCACCTGGTAGGTCAGGCGGTTGTTGACGGTATCCCGTTCGACCAGCACAACCCCGTCACTGATCCAGTTTCCATCACTATCGAGGAAGACGACATTCAAGGTGGTTTCATCAAAACCGGCGACATCGCTATCCAGATAGTCAACAACAATCGTCAACGGTGGGTCGAATGTCGGGTTATCGACGGTGTTGTTAGTATTATCCAGGATATTGATGCCATAGTAGAGACCCAGCGCATTGGCTGGTGGTGCGGTGACAGTGGTACTGGGCACCGGGCTGATTTGCAACGACGGGCTGAGAATGCCGGTCGGACTGATCGTGGTGCCTGGCGAAATTGAAACGGTCACGCTGATACCACCGCTCAAGCGATCCGATGTCAGGGTCGTGCCATTCTCCAGGTCGATCAGGCTCTTCACAACCAGGAGCGAACGGCCTTCACCACCGGGTTGGTAGCGTCGGTCGGTGGCGGGCACGGTGGGCAGGGTTTCGCCGTTCACCTCTTTGGTGGCAAAGCTGCGCAGGTATTCCACCACCGCTTCTTCGTAGTTCAGGCGCTTGCCTTCGCTGTTGCGGAAGTTGGTCTGGTTGGTATTATTTTTAAACCAGATGTAGTTGTCACCACCGGCAGCCGTAAAGCTATTGGTCACAACTGCTAGATTGGGCGCACCTGCTACCACCTCGCCATCTTCGACAATCATGGTGCCATCATTGAGCATCACGCTCACCACGCGGCTGCCTTCGGCAGTGACCTTGCCATCAACAGCAATCTCTTGGGCTGGTTTGCTGAGATCATAGATGACCGTCAGCCCGGCAATCTGCAAAAATTGCCCTTCATCGTTCGGTAATCCCGATGCCGAACGTTCAAAGATATGCTTGACATCTTCAGGTGTGACATCCTCTATGACGGTGACTTCGTTGGTGAGGAAACGCATCACATCGAGCGTGTTCTGGCGCGTGATCTTGCCGGGTGCGCCACCTTCGGGCAGCTGGTCGGGTGGCTGGCGAATACCACCGCCGTTTTGCACGGCAACGACCTGCGCACTGATTGGTGGCAGACCGTTATCGGCGGCATACTGCTCATACATGGAGAGGTAGCTATCGGCCACGATATTGCCAAAGTTGCTTTCGCCAGTACGGACTGACGACCGGTTGGTGTTGAGCAGGAGTTCGCTATTGGCGACGCCCTCGCTGGCAAACTCGGCCAGACATGCTTCCAATGGGGCAATGACGGTATCGAGCAGGCCCTGGTCTTCCTGGACCGTATTGGTCAGACCCAGGACATCAGCTTCATCGCTGGTTGGAATGACTGGTCGTGGATAGCTTTGTTCGGAAATGATGCCAGTGACCACACCATTAGCATCAAATGCTACATCGAGCCGGCCAAGGTACTGGTAGCCACCCTTGGCGGTCACGAGATAGACAGGGTTATTATCGGCACCGGTGACCTGGGTGGGATAGCTAAAGGTTTCGGATGGCAATTCGGCTTCACCGGGCAGTAGTTGCTGATTATCAGGTATATTGGGATTCAACAGCAGATCATCACCACCACCACCGACGGCAATATCCACACCGCTTACGAGCTGAATCAGATCAACATCGTTGGTGAGGTTTTGCAGATGGCTGACAAAGATAATTTTGTCGATGCCGCGTCCCTGGAGATCATTGATCTGCTGCTGCACCAGGGTTGCTGTCTCTGTAAGATTCTCCGTGGTTACGGCAACATCACGTGGCGAAGAGATATTGGGCAGGTCCCAGGTGGTGGCGGCGACAATGCCAAACTGCTCATCGGTCTGGTTGTCGGTATAGATCAGTGCTGTGCCAACGACCTGACCATTGCTGATCACGCTGACGACATCACCGTTGGATTCAATCACGCCATTCGGATCGATCAAGTCGGCAAAACCTGGCTCATTGCTGAAGTCGAGGTTGCCGCTGATAAAGGGCTGATCCGGGTTGCCATCGTTGTTGGTATCGAAGGTGCGGATAAACCGTTCGAGGAAGTCGGGCGTGTTGTCAAATTCGTGGTTGCCAAAGATATGCGCGGTGTAGGGAATTTCGCGCTGGGCGAGCGCATCATACACCGGCGGGTCATCGCCTTCAAGACTGCAAAGGAGTGATGCACCGGGCAGAATAGCATCGCCGGCGTAGACATTCATCACGGCGTTGCCCTGGCCGCGTGCCTGAGCGATTTGCTGGTCGGTGAGGGTTTTGAATGCGGCAACACCACCGACTGGTAGATTTACATCATTGACTATGTTGGTAGTCGTTTGCAGGCTGGATTCACCGTCGTTATTGTGAAGCAGGGTCAGTGTTGTAGCGGTTGGTTGAGGTTCGTCGATCTGGTAGATCGATGTGCTCCCACTGACTTCATTGGCAACGACCAGCAGCGGGTTGCCATTGGGGCTGCGGCTGGCTGGAATAAAGATAATGCCCTCTGGTGCCAGATCGTCACCATCATTGACATATTCGATAAAGGCCGGTATATTGGGATTGATCACATCGTAGACCATAATGCCGCCGGTGCGCTCAAGACCAATAAAGGCATAGGTCTGACCGTCAATGACGCCCGTCGTAGCCGCTTCGGGTTCCGGGCCTTTGGCATCACTGCGGCTATCGAATGAATCGGTCCCCGGTCCATTCGAGTTGAATGGACAGGAATCGGGCGGCGGGCTACCCTGGCATTCGGTAGCAAAGAAGGATGCTGTTCGCTGTTCCAGGTCATCACCGCTATCGTAGACCAGTTCACCACTGGCATTCCAGATAGAAAATGAGCGAGCGCCATAGGAGTAGAGTGCTTCGTATTCACCATCATTATCGGGGTCGCCAAGGGTGTTGGTGACTTCCAGGCGGCCCAGGTTTTCTGGTAGTTGCAATGTAGCGGCATCTGGAAAGATCGAGGAATCCAGTGTCAGGTCCTCTACGCGAGCCTCCTCAAAGTCGCGAGCATCGCCTTCGTTGGCGCTGAGAACATAGGTGTTGCCGCCGACCTCGAACGTTGCGATGGAATCGGGCTGATACATGCCCAGCGCCGGCCAGGTGGTGATGTTGATGGCGCCATCTTCATCACTGGCATCGATGTCGTTGCCTGCAACGTTGTAATCTTTAAAGCCGAGACCCACGAGGCTGGTGATCGTCAGGGTTTCCAGGTCTACCACGGCCAGGGCGTTGTTCTCTTGTATGCTGACATAGGCCGTTGTGGAGTCTGCCGTCGTGGCGATATATTCGGGCTCCAGGTCCTGGGCCACGGTAGCGTCCGTCCCAAAGATGCGGATTGGCGGGTTGGCATTGGTGATTTCATCGGCACGTGGGCCACCTGCGTTGAAGTCGGTAAAACCGACAATGGTGATGTCATCATTGGTCAGGTTGGCAGCACCATCGGTCATGTCAATCACGCCAACCGAGCCTTCCGGGTTTTCCAGTTCATTCGGCTCACCTTCGTTAGCGACCAGGGCTTTGCTGCCATCTGGGGTGAACGTGACCATGTCGGGCAGCGAGCCGGGGTAGGTGGGGACGCCGCTGAGGGCGTTGCCATCGGTATCGAGAAAGACGACCGAGTCGCTGACGTTGTCATCAGTACTTTCCATTGCAACGGCGAGCACACTGCCGTCTGGGTAGGGGTAGAGCGCGACGCTGTTGGGCGCACCACCGTAGCCTGGCAGCAGGGTGAGCGTGTCAATGGTGGAGACCAGGGTGGGCGACGTCGGGTCGCTTACATCGAGAATATCGATGCCGGGCGCGGTCTCCGATGAGTTGACGACGAAGAGGCGTTGGCTGGCCGGGTCGTGGGCGACGATTTCCGCTGCGGCGTCATCAACAATACCCGTGTCATAGCGACCGATACGGGTCAGGCGAATACCGCCTGCTGCCTGATGGAGTTCAATGTCATCCTGATCGGCGGCCGGGCTGACCACGGCGGCGCGAACCAGGGCTTGAGACATCTGTTTGGTGATGTCAACCGTTGGTACCGCTGCTGCAACCGGAGTAGAACTTCCTGGTGCGGCCTGAGTCGGTATCAGGCTGATATTCACAGCGAACAGGGTCAAAATAATCAAGTATGCGACAGAACGAAACGACATACGATCAAGTCTCCTTTCAATCAATTCCTTACAGAATCAGATACCCTTCATCTTGAGCGCAAGAATCTACCTCCATGAGAATATGGAACATGCTCACGGCGAGTGCGATTATAGATTGAAAGAGTTAAGGAGTTGTAGTGATTTCGTTAAGAAAATGTTAAAAGCAGAAGAAATCGTTTAACAATCCCGGCGGGTTGCACCACGACAATTGATAATGGATCATTGACAATTGATACGTTAGGCTTCAACGCTTCAACGCTCCGGCGCTTGCAAGCCGCACGCTGCCGGAGCGCAGCACGCTGACGCCCCTACGCGCGGATGCTTGGAGAGTCAGCGCGGCGACCTAGCCGCGCCGTAACGGCTCGCACCCCGACGCAGTGCGCTCCGTGCGGTGTGGAGCCGGTACGCGGCGGACCGTCAG
>JAAURD010000192.1 GCA_012034075.1 Chloroflexaceae bacterium
CGGTCGTCGCGAATGGATAGCGCGTGCGTACGTCATCGAACGTTCGCGTGCGGTCGTCCCGACTCCGCTGTGCGGGCTACAAGCCGCACCTACGACATGCGAATAGCGTGTGCGTAGCGGATAGCACGTGTGTATCGATGAACGCCATTGGGTATTATTCGTAAGCTAGCACATCACGCACGGTCAGGCGTGAGGCGTTCCAGGCCGGCAACACACTGGCAAGCGATGAGAGCACAATCACAACACCAAGCCAGATGACCGCGCCAGCCATCGAGAAGATGTAGTAGAGCGAGTCCTGCAAAAAGATAAAGCCCACGGCATCGCAGAGAAACCTGCTCAATGGGTAGGCTAACAGCACACTGAGCAACCAGCTGACCATGCCAATAATGATGCCTTCGACAATGACCAGCTGCATGACGGTGCCATTGGAGGCACCAATAGCCCGCATAATGCCAATTTCACGGGTGCGCTCAAGCACATTGATGCTCATTGTCCCCATGAGGCCCAGCCCACCAACAAAGGCCAGCAGCACGGCCATGCTTGCCAGCAAGGCCACAACGATATTGAATGTCACGGCTACTTCGGCACGCTCTTCGGCAATTTTCACAATCGAGCTCACTGGAAGCCCAAGCCGTTCATAGTAGGTTTCGAGTTCGCTGGCAACCTCCGTCTGGAATGCGGCATCATGTCGGCTGGTCGTAATAATCAGGGTGTTGGCACGACCTGACTCTCGCATCATATGGGCATAATGCTCGTGATTGACAAAGGCAAAGGGCACGATAAACTGGGCTACGCCAACAACCGTCCAGTTGGTATCGCGTCCCTCCATTTTGAGCGTAATCTGGCTGCCTACATCAATATCGGGTTCATTGCGCATCACTTCCGTGGTCAGGACAATTGCATTTTCATCTTCGGGCAACAGCCAGCGTCCACGGACAATGACGGGGGTGAACATGGTGCTGCCAGCTTTGGAGCCGAAGACAAAAATGCCATCGCTTTCGGTATCATCCGGGCGCACACGGCGCACGGTCGTGGCGCCCATGCCTTCAACAGCGGTCACACCAGGCCTGTCACGGGTCAATTCCACCAGTTGCTCAATGCGGTAGGGCTGGTTAAACGTAATCCAGAGATCGTACTGATAGGTATTGAGCAGATCATCGAGCGTTTTAAAGAGCGAATCGCGCACGGTAAACACACTGACAAAGATCGAACCACTCAGCGTGAGCGTTATTAGGGTGAGCGCCAGGCGGCCCTTGCGACGAAAGGTATTGCGCAGCGAGAGGACCAGGGGTCGGCCGCCGAGCATGGCAAACCAATGGCTGATTGCGGCAAAGCTGCCCTGGATCAGGCGACCGGGCAAGCTACGGGCGGTGTTGCTAGCGCCTTTATACGTGCCAATGCCCGTATCATCAAGGGCCTCACGCACACTGATACGGGTGCCTTTGAGAATAGGATAAAGCGCCGCCAGCACCGGGATGAGCAGGCTAACGGCTGCCTGCATGGCAAAGACGGTAGGTGGTGTACCAGATGTGGTGAGATCAAAATTAAATTGACCGGCCATCGCTTCAGAAAACCCTTGGGCACCGATCATCCCCAGGGGCACCGCCAGGAGTAGCGCCAGCAGGCCAAACGCCACCACCAGCACAAAGTACATAATCATCACCTGGTTGCTGCGCATGCCGATTGCCTTGAGGATGCCAATTTGCCGCACATGCTGAGCCAGCAGGGCCGAGATGGTGGTGACCACCAGAAAGCCGCTGAGGAACATCGCCAGAATGCCCAGGATACCGAGCAGAAAGATCAGGGTCTGGATCATATTGTCGAGCGGGTGTTTGCCCGGATCGGGGACGCTGATGAAAGAAACGGGCCGACCGCTGCGTTCGATTTTATCCCGCACCTGCTCGGAGACCGCCACGACATGCGCTTTATCATCGGCGTGATCGGCAACGATGATGTGCATTTCGTTAAATTCGCGCGGTTCGCCCAGCCACTCGAGCGTATCGAGCGTGATATAGCCGTAGATATTGCCGTCCATAAAGGGCGGTAGGCGCGAAAGGTCATGGGCCAGGCCAACAATGGAGATGTGCCGTTCATCGCCCAGCGGTGTTTTGATTAGCACACGGTCGCCCACATCGGCCTGAGCCAGACCCAGGGCTGAGCGTTCAATCAGCATTTCGTTATCGCCGGGCGGCCACTGCCCGCTCTGCGGCAGCAGCCGGTTGACATTCATGTCTTCATAGTCGGAGATGGCAAAGAGTTGCAGGTTGCGCCACTCGTTGGGGCCAATCCGCAAGCGCACAGTGACCATGCGCCGTCCTTCGGCTTCAGCTACCGTATCCATGCGCCGCACGGCATGCACCAGGTCATCATCAAAACCAACGGTGCCCCCGCCAAGAAAGGGGTCGCTGACCATGAGCATGGCACTGGCCGGATCGATAGCGGCATAACTCTCGGCCAGGCCGACCGAGAGGTTGGTGCGTGCGGTGGCAATCAGACCGACGGCAAATACACCGACGGCAATGGAGAGCACCACCAGAATCGTGCGGGTTTTATTGCCCCAGAGGTCGCGCAGGACCTTGGACCAGCGTGGTCTCAGCATGCTCATGCTCCTGAATACTGCCATCAACCAGATGGATCACACGAGTGGCACGACGGGCCATATCATCATCGTGGGTGACCATCACGATGGTCTTGCCATCGCGGGTCATCGATTCAAACAGGGTAAAGACCACCGCAGCCGTCTGCGAGTCGAGGCTGCCAGTTGGTTCATCGGCAACAATCAAGACCGGGTCATTGGCGAGCGCACGGGCAATGGCGATACGCTGCTGCTGCCCGCCAGAGACGGCAGATGGCAGTTTGTGGGCGTGGTCGGCCATTTCGACATAGTCAAGCAATTCCAGCCCGCGCCGCCGAAACTGGCCGGCGGGGTAAGTGTTATTGGCATCCATGGCAATGGTGACATTTTCGAGCACCGTGAGGTTGGGCAAGAGATGGAAGGCTTGAAACACAATGCCGATATGCTTGCCACGCCAACTGGTCAGGCGGTTTTCGGGCAGGGTATGCACCGGTGTGCCATTGACCCAGACTTCGCCACTGGTCGGGTGATCGATACCGGTGATCATGTTCATTAAGGTGGATTTGCCGCTGCCTGATTTGCCCAACACGGCAACAAATTCGCCACGGGCAACCTTAAAATCAACGCCTTTGAGGGCAGAAACTGGGCCATTGGGAGTGGGATACTGCTTGACCAGCTCTCGCAGGTCAAGTAGGACCGATTGATCGGGCTGGTTGGTGTTGCGCGGTGTTGTCTGTTCCGTGTTGTTCGAGAAAAACGAGCGCAAATTCATCGATGACATTCCCTTCGGCGGGGTGTGTAGGCCCCTTTCTTCATATCATAACATCTTTTGCCTGATCTTGACAACAATGTTCTTGTACCCTAACCTTTTCTTTTTGCAAAGATAATTCTCGTTCTTTGCATTATCTGAGATAGCTTTTTGTTATCCTATCACCGACATCTGTAGCGACGTAGCGTGCTATGCCGAACGCCAATTGCCAGGAACAACAGAACCAGACGAACAGAACCCAACCTGGTAGAACCCAATCGGGAACAGCAAACCAGTATGGAACGTTTCTTTGAAAGAAGGGTTGATCGCTTGATTCGGTGCTGTTGCAGCATCTGCAATGGTTTGTTCATCGTGTACAACCCAAAACGGAGTATCGTCGTTTATACTGTTCATAACGAATCTAACTCTGAGCAACCGGAAGGCCAGAGAATCTATGACCAACAAGTTTGCCTTTTTTAAAGCGCGATTATCACAATATATCGGGGTGTGGGTATTAGTGAGTATTCTGCTCATTGAAGCTGTTATTATCGTCCCTTCGTATCTATTACGCGAACAGCAACTGCTCGCTCATCTGGATGAAATTGGAGCAGCGGTTGCCATGCCCATGGTCCGTCTGGCTGAGTCAGACAAACCCCCCGAAGAGTTGCTGGTTATGGCCGAACCCCTCATACGCAATACAGCGGTGGTGGGTGGCGCGATGTATCATTCCGATGGTCAATTGATCGGGACTTTTGGGGAACCACCGGAGTTGACCTTTGCCGAATGGCAGGATACCAATCAGATGCAACGCTCAAGTGCCGATGGCAGCCGTTATGACTCGGTCTGGTCAGCTGACAAGTTGGGGGGGCAATATCATATTATTGGCCGGCTCAATGCCGAACCAGTGCGTCAGGAACTGTTTGAATATGCCTTGCGCATGATCGGCTTTGTGCTGCTGATTTCGGCATTTGTGACGGTGGCTGCCATGTTTGCCGTGGGTATGACCGTGATTAACCCGATTGTGCATTTACGTGAAGATCTATTGATGGTCGGGTCGGGTAACAATACCTATTTGTATGCCCATTCCTTCCAACGCTCCGATGAACTGGGCGATGTGATGTCGGCCTTTATGTCGATGTCGCAGCAAATTGCCGCACGTACCGAAGAGATTACCACTGCCAATGTGGTGTTGCAGCAAGAGATTGCCGAACGCAAACAGGCCGAACAAGAGCTGGTCCGTCTGGCTTCGTTTCCCGCGCTGAATCCGGGGCCGATTATTGAACTCGATGCCGAGGGGACGATCCATTATGTCAATGATGCAGGGCGGCGCTTTTTCCCCGACATTGAAACACTGGGGGTTGAACACCCCGTTTTGACGCAGTGTGTGTTTACGCCACGGAAACTCCAGACATTGCCCGATGGCAACTCCTATGCCCTGACCGATGAAGTGCCAGTGGACCATGTCTGGTATCAACGGGTGATGCATTATGTTGAGCAAAATGGGCGCACGCGGGTCTATATGCTCGATATTACCGAGCGGAAGCGGGCAGCAGAAGCGCTGGAACGCCAGAATGCGTATCTGGCCGGGCTGCATGAAATCACCCTGGGCATGTTGCGCCGGCTGGATGTTGATGAACTATTGACCGATATTATCAAGCGTGCCTGTGTCTTGGTGGGGACCAACCATGGCTATATCTTTTTGCCATCACCCGATGGCAACGACATGCAACTACGCATCGGTCTGGGCATTGAAGATAACCTGGCCGGCTCATCGTTTCAACGGAACGAAGGCCTGATCGGCAAAGTCTGGCAGACAGCCGAACCGATTGCGTCACCGCGCTATCATCTGTGGGCGCGGCGGATCCAGGATGTTGGTCTGTCGTTACTGCACCCGGTGGTTGGCGTGCCGCTCAAATCAGATGATACGGTGATCGGCGTCATCGCGATGTCACGTCTCCATGATGATGAGCATTTTGGCGAAACAGAGATTGAATCGTTGATGCGTTTTGCCCAGTTGGCATCACTGGCTCTTGATAATGCACGCCTGTATGCTGATGCTCACGATGCCCGCAACGCTGCGGAATCGGCTAACCGGGCCAAGAGTGCGTTTCTGGCAAATATGAGCCATGAAATTCGCACGCCGATGAATGCCGTCATTGGTATGACCGGTTTGCTGCTCGATACCCAACTGACCGCCGTGCAACGTGATTTTACCGAGACGATTCGGCAGAGCAGTGAGTCGTTGCTCACGATTATTAACGATATTCTTGATTTCTCCAAGATTGAAGCCGACCGGCTGGAGATTGAATATCAGCCCTTCGATTTGCGTGATTGCATCGAGGGTGCGCTGGATTTGCTCACTCCCAAAACCAATGAGAAGGGGCTTGATCTGGCCTATCTGCTGCCACTGGAGGTACCCGGTGCGATTGTGGGTGACTCAACCCGGCTGCGCCAGATTCTGGTGAACCTGTTGAGCAATGCGGTCAAGTTTACCGAACAGGGAGAAGTGGTGCTCTCGGTATCCGCCAGACGTCTGAACCAACATGGTATCCCCATTGAGCACAAAGAGACGCATGATCTTGAGCATGGCTGTTATGAACTGCATTTTGCGGTGCGTGATACTGGTATTGGTATCCCGGCTGATCGGCTGAGTCGGCTGTTCCAATCGTTTAGCCAGGTCGATACCTCAACCACCCGGCGGTATGGTGGCACCGGCCTGGGTCTGGCGATTAGCAAGCGGCTGGCTGAAATGATGGGTGGGAGCATGTGGGTCGAGAGCGAAGTTGGACAGGGGAGTACCTTCCATTTTACGATTCGGTGTGAAGCGGTGCCAGCGTTTGAACGGCCCCATTTGCATGAAGCGCAACCCTACCTCAAAGGCAAGCGCCTGCTGATTGTTGATGATAACGCGACCAACCGGCGGGTCTTGATGCTACAGGCGCAGTCGTGGGATATGCAGGCCAGCGAGTATGATAATCCGCTCTCTGCCCTGGAGGCTGTGCGTCAAGGTGAACTATTTGATGCGGCTATTCTGGATATGCAGATGCCCGAAATGGATGGTTTCCAACTGGCTGCCGCAATTCGGGCAATCCGTTCGTCACAAGAGTTGCCGCTGGTGATGCTGACCTCGCTGGGGGGCAGTGAAACCCTGAGCAATGATGAGCGCGAGACGATAGGCTTTGCCGCGTTTTTAACCAAACCCATCAAACCATCACAGCTGTTTGATGTGCTGGTGGGTATCTTTACGGGTCAGCCTACACGAGTACGCCGACCGAAACAGACTGATGCCGCCCGGCCGCAATTTGATCCGCAGATGGGCAACCAGATGCCGCTGCGCATTCTGATGGCAGAAGATAACGTGACCAACCAGAAGTTAGCGCTGCATTTGCTCCAACGGCTAGGCTACCGTGCCGATGTGGTGGCCAATGGCCGTGAAGCGCTCGTATCGCTGCAACGCCAGGACTACGATGTCATCTTGATGGATATGCAGATGCCCGAGATGGATGGTCTGGCGGCGACACGTGCGATCCGAACCGAACAGGTCTACCGCGACACCCCGTATATTATTGCGTTAACCGCCAATGCCATGCAGGGCGACCGTGAAATCTGCCTGGCGGCGGGCATGAATGATTATGTGAGCAAGCCTATTCGGGTTGAGGAGCTGATCCAGGCGCTGCGCCGTGGCTGGTCGCATGGGCAACAGGTTGCGCCCATGCCAGCAGTGGCAGCAGCAGGTGAACCAGAACCACAGCAGATGGATACTGATACTGCCTGGAGCGATGCCAGACCATGGGACATGAACCGTAAAAATGGTCTCAAAACGGCTTCTATCGCCTCATCAGAGCTACCGGTGCTGAATATGGCTGCACTGGAACGGTTGCGAGCATCGGTGGGTGATGATCCAGAGATTATGATTGAGCTGATTGAGAGCTTTCTTGAAGATGCGCCCGGTCTGCTCCAAGATTTGCGGCAGGCCGTCGAACAAGAGTCCGCTGATAGCGTGCGTCTGCTGGCGCATAGTCTGAAATCAAATAGCGCTGATTTTGGTGCGACCACGTTGCATCAGCTCTTTAAGCAATTGGAGCATATGGGCAAATCGGGCGATCTCAACGGTGCGCAGGCACTGCTTGAACAGGCGGAAGCGGGCTACCCGGCAGTAGCGCAGGCCCTGCAACGTATGCGCACCATGGATGCCTAACGGAAGAAAGGACGACAATGACCGAAGAGCATGGGTATATTCTGGTAGTTGATGATAACCGTCTGAATCGGATTAAACTCTCGCGCAGCCTGGAACAACAGGGGCATCGCGTGGCACTGGCCGAGAATGGCTTGCAAACGCTGGAGATGGTCCGGGCCGAGGCGTTTGATCTCGTGCTGCTGGATATTATGATGCCCGAGATGGATGGCTATGAGGTGCTGGCACGCATGAAGCGCGATAGTGCGCTACGCGATATTCCAGTCATTGTGATTTCTGCTCTCGATGAGCTGGAAAGTGCAGTACGCTGTATTGAAATGGGAGCCGAGGACTATCTGCCGAAGCCGTTTGATCCGGTGCTGTTGCGGGCACGGCTCAATGCCTCGCTGGAGAAAAAACGACTCCGCGATCAGGAGCAGGCCTATCTGCGTCAGTTGCAGATCGAGCAGGAGAAATCGGAACGGCTGCTCTTGAATATTCTGCCGGCGCCGATAGCCGAGCGCCTGAAACAGGGCCAGCAGATTATTGCGGACAGTTTTACCGATGTAACGGTGCTTTTTGCCGATATTGTGGGGTTTACCACGCTGGCCAGTCAGATGCCGCCAACCGAACTGGTGATCCTGCTGAATGACATCTTTTCGACCTTCGATCAGCTGGCGGAAGAGCATCAGCTCGAAAAGATCAAGACGATTGGCGATGCCTATGTGGTCGTGGGTGGCTTACCCATGCCACGGGCGGATCATGCCGAGGCGATTGCCAATATGGCCCTGGATATGCAGCAAGCGATTACGCAATTTCGCGTTGCCGATACCCAATCGCTCAGCATTCGCATTGGCATTCACACGGGGCCGGTGGTGGCGGGGGTGATTGGCACGCGCAAGTTTAGCTATGATCTCTGGGGCGATACGGTCAACACTGCTAGTCGGATGGAGTCGCATGGCGTCTCGGGCAGCATTCAGGTGACACCAGAGACGTATGAGCGACTGCATGAGCGCTATCTGTTTGAGCCACGGGGCTGTATTCCGGTGAAGGGCAAGGGCGAACTGATGACGTATTTGCTCACCGGTCGCCGTGAGCGCAACGTGTGAAGCAGGTAGCGCCCGCAGGCCCTCACTTAATGCTGCTAAAGTACAGCATTGCGTTCATCCGTGCCGAATTTCTCGACCAGTTGCTCCACCGTATAGGACCATTGAATCGGGCGGGCGGTTTTCGTTGTAATACTCGATGAAGGCCAGCAACTG
>JAAURD010000193.1 GCA_012034075.1 Chloroflexaceae bacterium
TCATTCCAGCGGATGTGGTGGAGCCACTGGGCGACCTGGGCTATGTGGGGTCTTTGTGGCAACGCTGCTTGCCAATGCGTCGATTATTCTGCCCTCGCCGGCCCTGGGTGCGGCGGCCCTGGCGGGCAAAGTGCTCAACCCCTGGATTGTGGGCCTGGTTGCTGGTACGGCCGCCGGTCTGGGCGAAATCACCAGCTATCTCGCCGGTCTGGGTGGCAGCAACCTGGCTGCGCGTTCGCGGTTTTACCCACGGGTTGAGGGCTGGGTGCAGCGGCATGGCATCAAGACGATCTTTTTGCTGTCGGTCTTTCCGTCGCCGCTCTTTTTTGATCTAGCGGGGATTGCCGCTGGCACCACGCGGATGCCGTTCAAGCTGTTTCTGGGCGCCTGCCTGGTGGGCAAAATCATTCGTTATACCGCGCTGGCCTGGGTCGGTCGGCTACTGTTGGGGGCAATATAAATGGATATCCTGCTGGTCGCAACACATAATCAGGGCAAACTGCGCGAGTTACAGACTATTCTGGGTGATCTGGACATTACCCTGCGAAGTCTGCGTGATGTTGGCATCGATACGGTAGTCGATGAGACCGGCAACACCTACGAGGAGAATGCGCGGCTGAAAGCGGAGGGCTATCTGCGCTTAAGCGGACTGCCGACGCTGGCAGATGATAGCGGTCTGGAAGTAGCGGCGCTGCAAGGGGCGCCGGGGGTCTATTCATCCACCTATGGCGGCGTCACTGCTACGGCTCAGTTCGAGTATCTACTCAAGCAATTGGAGGGGCTGCCGTTTCATCAGCGGCTGGCGCGGTATGTGTGTGTGATTGCGCTCGCCCGACCAGGCCATCCCACGGAGTTTGTGCAGGGAACGTGGCCGGGGGTGATTGAGTTTGAGCCACGCGGAAGCTATGGGTTTGGCTATGATCCGCTCTTTTATGTATTAGATCAGGACTGTACCGTGGCCGAACTCACGCCAGAGCAGAAGAATGCCATGAGCCATCGCGCAGCAGCGGCGAGAGCTGCGCGGAGCGTGCTGGCACGCTGGCAGGCGGAAGGATGGCCGCAGCCAACCTCGCTGTAGGCGCGCAGCACGGCTGCACCCCTACTCCCCCGCTCCCCTTGTGGGAGTGGGGTCGGCGGTGAGGGCCTCCGAACGGTGAATCGGTTACCAACAAACACGTGAAGCAGCGGTCACGAAAGAACGCAATCAGTGTGCATCGGGGATGATCAGGCGCGTGCTTGATGTTCTGGATGCTGGATCATGGAGAAGAGTATGGCAATCAATCAGAGCGAGTATATCTGGTTTAATGGACAGCTGGTGCACTGGAAAGAGGCCACGGTGCATGTGCTGGCACATGCGTTGCACTATGGCAGCAGTGTCTTCGAGGGCATTCGCATCTACGACACACCGCGTGGGCCAGCGATCTTTCGGCTAACCCCGCATTTGCGACGGCTCTTTGCCTCGGCGCGGGTGTATCGCATGGAGATCCCCTATACGTTGGAGCAGTTGGTAGCGGCTACCAAAGAGACCGTGCGGGCCAATGGTCTGCGCTCCGGCTATATCCGCCCGGTGGCATATCGGGGCTATGGCGGCATTGGTCTCGACCCAACTGCCTGCCCAGTGGAAGTGGCAATTGCGGCGATTGAATGGGGCAAATATCTGGGGGCTGACGCCATGGAACAGGGCGTTGATGTCTGTGTCTCGTCGTGGCAGCGGTATGCGCCCAATACCATGCCCGCCATGGCCAAAGCAGGCGGCAACTATCTCAACTCGCAGCTAGTCAAGCTCGAGGCAATTCGCAATGGCTATGCCGAAGGGATTGCACTCGACTCAGGCGGCCATGTGAGCGAGGGCAGCGGCGAAAACCTGTTTCTGGTGCGCGAGGGCCGCGTTGTGACGCCGCCGGTGATTTCGTCAATCCTCGAAGGTATTACCCGTGATACCGTGTTTCAACTGCTGGCGGAGCAGGGCATCCAAGTGAAAGAGCAGCCGGTGCCACGCGAGATGCTCTATCTGGCGGATGAGCTCTTTTTCACCGGTACCGCAGCGGAGATCACGCCGATCCGTTCGGTTGATGGCATGGTGATTGGCCGGGGCAGCCGTGGGCCGCTGACAACCGAGGTTCAGGCCGCTTTCTTTGGCCTGGTGCAGGGTGAGCGCGAAGACCCGTATGGTTGGCTTGAGTATGTTGATGCGTAAGGCCAGGCCAGGCCAACGGCTCAGATCGTAGTCGGTCAGCGCCAGCTGCAAGCAGGCGCTACGCGTCCTATCAAGCTGGTTGAAGCACCAGGGTTCTGGATGTTGTGTAACGCACGACAAAAACACCATTTTGCGAAAAAAGAGTCAAAAGCCTATTGCATCGCACAGAAGCATCGGCTATAATTGTCGCACACTATCCTGTCTGACGTTGCTATCGTCATGGCGCTAGCACGCTGATGTGGGGTGGTTGTCTGCTCAGCAGGACGACCGGTTTTGTGGGTAAAAGATAAGGCCAGAGCAGCATGATGTGACCCTGGCCGTTTGCTGGAAGTTGTTGTGGGTTGTCACCGGCGATTGGTAGCCAACATTACCGTACTTTGTAAAGGGTACGGAGATGACTCGTACAGATTTTGACCTGACGGCGGTTCCCGTTTTCATCGGTAATCGTCACTTTCTGAATGTTGGGCCGCCAGATACGTCTGGTACGTCGTTTGGAATGGCTTACATTATGGCCAAATGAAGGACCTTTACCGGTCATCTGGCAACGTGCCATGATCGTGGACCTCCTCAAGAAGCAAAAGCGTCAAAACAAAGACGCAAGAACAAACATCATATGACTATACCATATGTTATGGCCTCTGGCAAGCCTGGTTGAAACAGGCATGGAAATGATAAGGGTTTGAGCAGGAGTGTTACATGTCCGGCGTGAAAATAGTCACTGATAGTGCCTCTGATATACCACTGGGGCTTGCTGAAGAACTGGGTATCGAAGTGGTGCCTCTGATGATACGAGTCGATGACACAATGTATCGCGCCGGGTATGAGCTATCGAGTGAACAGTTCTATGCATTGGTTCAGGAGGGCGACCATCGCCTGGCAGTGATGCCACCGTCGCCCAATACCTTTGAAAAGCTCTACCGCAGCTTTGCCCTCGAATATGATGCCGTTTTTTCGATCCATCTCAGTAGTCGGATCACGGGGACCTATCGAGCGGCGGTACAGGCATGTGCGCGTATGCCAGCCTCGCTCACACGCATCGAGCTGATCGATAGCAAATCGGCATCGATGGGGTTTGGCACGGTCGCGCTGGCGGCTGCACGGGCAGCCCGAGACGGCGCATCACCCGATGAAATGCGCATGCTGATCAGCTCAATGATGCAGCATACGCATATCGTCTTTTTTGTCGATACGCTGGATTATCTGGACAAAATGGGGCCGGTGAACCAGGCCGCCGCTGTGCTTGGTTCGATGCAGCGCATCAAACCGCTGATGATCCTCGACGATGGCGAGATTGTTCCCTATGAGCGCACACGCACGCGGGCCAAAGCTATCGAGGGCTTGTATACCTTTGTCGAAGACTTTCCGCATGTGCAAGATGTGACGGTGCTGTATTCGACTACTCCTGAAGATGTGGAAAAGTTACTCGAAAAAGTGGATTTAATCTTCCCCCGCGACCGCGTGACGATCACCCAGTTTGCGCCAAGCACCGGTATCTACCTTGGCCCCGGCTCCATGGGCGTTGCGGTGTTTGAGGGGTTTGATGATGATCTGCACAATGGTCAACACCACTTGAATGATTGAAAGGAACGACCTGGTTTACGCCTGTGATGACTGCCCGCGACCAGATTATCCAGCTGGTCAGGTGCTGGCCCAGGAACAACGATTGGGCTGCGAAGATAGTGCGATTGCACCGAGTCTGGATGACTTTCTCGAATCCTGGCGCGACACGGCCCGCGATGCTTCTGATTTGCCTGAAGTCAACCAGGCCCTGACCCTGCTGCTCAACTATGGCTTGCAGCCAACGCCAATCCGCCAAGAGCGGCTGGCACAGGCGCTGGAGCTGTTGCGCTCGCTCTTTCGTTCGGGCGACTCGGCTGCCAATGAGCCAGCCGAGCAACCCGCTACCAACCACCACGAACCCCGCCCATCTGCGCCAGCCAGCGCCAGCAAGGCGAGCAGTGCAACCCGCCAGCGCAGCAAAGCAACCAGCCCATCAGCATCAACCGGCATGACCATTAAACAGCTGGATTTGCCGCTGGAACAGCTGGACCTGGTAGGCAGGACGGCGGCCCGTTCCTTTAAGCGCCTGGGTGTGCATACGGTGGCGGATCTGCTCTATCATTTCCCCCATCGCTACGATGATTACAGCACGCAAAACCAGATTGCCAATGCAGAGGTCGGTTCGGTGCAGACGATGGTCGTGACCGTGGTGAATGTGCGTACCTTTCCCACCAGGAACAGCAATAGCACCGGCATTGAGGTCGAGGTACAAGACGGTAGTGGTGTGCTCAAAGTGGTCTTCTTCGGCTCATCATGGATGGTCAAACAGTTTACCCCCGGACGTCAGATCGTTATCAGCGGCAAGATCAGCGAGTATCGCGGCATGTATCAGATGAGCAGCCCGAAATGGGAGCCTTTCACCGATGATGAACTGATCCACACGGGGCGATTGGTGCCGGTCCATCCGCTGACGCGCGGCTTGCATGAGCGCAATGCTCGTATGGTCATTAAGCAGGTGGTTGATGCCGCAACACCACTTCTTGAGGAGTATTTGCCTGAGCCGGTGCGTCAACGGCAGCAGTTGCTCGATCTGCATGAGGCGATCCGGCAGATCCACTTTCCGGATAGTCAGGCGATCTGTGATGAAGCGCGGCGACGGCTGGGTTTCGATGAGTTGCTCTTTATTCAGCTGGGCGTGCTGCAACGGCGGCTGGCCTGGCAGGGCGAAATGGGCTTTCCGCTAAAGGTCGATCAAGCCGTGTTTGACCGGCTGCGCTCGCAGTTGCCCTTTGCACTAACCAATGCGCAGGAACGGGCGATTGGCGATATTTGCACTGATATCCAAAAGGCGGTACCCATGGCCCGCTTGCTCCAGGGTGATGTGGGCAGCGGCAAAACGCTGGTCGCGGCCGCATCGTTGTTGCAGGTGATTGCCAATGGTATGCAGGGGGCACTGATGGCGCCAACCCAGATTCTGGCCGAGCAGCATCATCGCGGATTGCAAAAGCTGCTGAGCAAGGTGCAGGTGCCGCGATCAGCCAGCAGCACCAACGATCCCACCACCGATTGGAAAGCGCAACTGACGCCGGCCCAGCAGCAGGAGCTAGCCGACATCAAGCGCCTGCTGGATATCACTTCGGAAGACGAGCCAACCCACGATGGCGTGCGTGTCGGCTTGCTCAAGGGCAATCTGGGCAAGCGTGACCGCCGCCGCGTGCTTGAGGCCATCGAGCAAGGGAATGTGGACCTCGTGGTCGGAACGCATGCGCTGCTCAGTGAACAGGTGCAATTTCAGAGCCTGGGCTTTATTTGCATTGATGAGCAACACCGCTTTGGTGTCGAGCAGCGTGAGCGCCTGAAACAGAAGGGCTTTAACCCCCATATGCTGGTGATGACCGCGACGCCGATCCCGCGTTCGCTCACGCTGGCAATCTATGGCGACCTCGATACATCGGTTCTGGATGAGTTGCCACCGGGGCGGCAGGAGATCAAGACGCGCTGGATCCGCAGCTTTGAGCGCGAAAAGCGTACCGGCATATCCGCCGCCAACTCGATGAGGGTCGCCAGGCGTTTGTGATTTGCCCGCTGGTCGAAGAGAGCGAGAAGATTGACCTGCCATCGGCCGAAGAGATGTATGAGCAGCTGCAACAGCATACCTTTCGCGACCGACGCATTGGCCTGATCCACGGTCGCTTGTTGCCCAAAGCAAAAGACGAGGTCATGCTGGCGTTTCGTGACCATGCGTTTGATATTCTGGTAGCGACGGCGGTAGTCGAAGTTGGTATTGATGTGCCCAATGCAACGACGATTATGATTGAGGGCGCCGAGCGCTTTGGTCTGGCGCAGCTGCATCAGTTTCGCGGGCGGGTTGGGCGCGGCGAACATCAGAGCTTCTGCATTCTGGTGAGTGATCAGGAGAACGATGAAACGACCCGGCGCTTGGAAGCGATGGAGCAGATACGTGATGGGTTTGCGCTGGCCGAACTTGATTTGCAGCTGCGCGGGCCGGGCGAGCTGACCGGGCGGCGGCAGAGCGGCACTCCTGACCTCAAGGTAGCTCGCCTGACCGATTGGCACTTGCTTGAGCAGGCCCGCGCTGAAGCGCAGCACATTCTGGCGGCTGACCCTCAGCTGGCCCGTGCGGAGCATCGGCGCTTGCGGCAGCAAGTCGAGGTGTTCTGGGCCAACGCTGAAGGGGCCAGCTAATCGGTGTGCCATGGTTGCAAAACTGATGCTACAATAGAGCATACTGTCCGCAGAGGAATAGCCGCTTATCTGGAAAGTACACCACGAGTCTATGGGTATCTATGAAATCAAGGCAACGACGACGGTTGCGGCCACGCCAGAACAGGTGTGGGCGGTATTAGATGACTTTGGCAACTGGCCGGCCTGGATGCCATCGATGCAGGGGCTGCGCATTGATCTGCTCTCCAGCGGTGAGCCGCGTATGGGCTACCGCTTTCGGCTGCGCGGCAAAGTGACGGCGGCTGAACTGGAGGTCACGGGCTTTGACCGCTATGAGCGCTCGACACGCTTCCGCTTGAACTTGCCGCCACTCTCGGGTGAAAACCACTGTCGCCTGATACCACTGGAAGACGGTCACTACCGCATCGAGCGCTTTGACCGACTGAAGCTCCCTGGCCCAGTGATCAAGTTCCTGGATGCCACGCAGCGGGCGCGGTTTGAAAAGCTGGCCGCTGAATTTGTCTTGACCCTGAAGCGAACGACTGAAGAACGAGCCAACCATGCGCAAACCAACCACAGCAAACCAGCCAGCAACCGCCGAACCTGAAGCGCTCCAGCGCCTTGCCGATAGACTCTGTCGGGCGGGGCTACGTGAGCCAGCCTGCCTGGCACTTCAGACGTTGAGTCCAGTCGCGTTCCTCAGTAGCCAGCTCGCGCTCTTTGTGCAGCCGTTTCTGCGTGGCTCCGCGTGGCAACCCTACGCCGATGCCCTGACCCACGAGACCAGCTGGGAGACGCTGCAACAGCACCTTGAGCGCAATGCTCAGGCAAACCGCGATTAGCCCCCTCTCCCGGTGGGGTGCGGTCGGAACAACCACGCTCCGTCCTTATATGTTGCGATCAGACGTTGGCGGTTGCATGAGTCAGCACCTGTAATGCATCCCCAGGGAGCGCCAGATTGACGAGCGTCTGACCATTGGTGTCGCTACATTCAACTTCAAAGACATCTGCAGCCAACACTTCTACGACCGTACCGATTTGACCAGGCGCCAATTCATAGGCCGGATAGGCACGACGTAAGATGACCACATCAAGCAGTTGGATCGATTCGATCATAGCGTGTCCTTTCTCTCATACACAAAACAGCTAGTTAATCGGGGGATACCATCATCATGACGCACAATCCAGGCAGTGCGGACGGTAGCCCGGCCAGTTGGGTCTGCAACAAGAAGTATCGATGCGATAGCGTCTTCCATATGTATCATGCGCTTGTTCTATCGCATCTGCCGTGCGAGCAGCAGCAAGAAACAGATCGCGTACATAGTCAGTATGCTCAGCAGTGATACCTAAAGCAGCTGCAAAAACGCGAGCCTTATGTTGCCCACGGGCATGATCGGGGTTGAGACAATAGTCGCGCAA
This sequence comes from Chloroflexaceae bacterium, assembly GCA_012034075.1. Classification (GTDB taxonomy): domain Bacteria; phylum Chloroflexota; class Chloroflexia; order Chloroflexales; family Chloroflexaceae; genus JAAURD01. Next base: position 7,802 of record JAAURD010000193.1, read on the forward strand.
TTTCTGCGTATCAACGATTGCCTGATCACCATTTGGCAATTTCATCACGCTCCCTCTGCCATAGAGTTATCATTGAACAGGGTACCGACCAGTGGATCATCCACAGTACGTCACCGTTCGACTATGATATGGACGTAGGTCCTTTTATTTGCTGTGGGGCGCAGCACGCTGCGCCCACAGCAGGCAGGTGACACAACAGGGCCGGGGATGAGGGGCTTAGACGGACCCGTTCGCCTGCGGGGATACCACCATGTTCTGAAAATCCGCCAGACTGCCGATGGTCACCCCCGCGTTGAAGAGCGCTTGCAGTCGTTCGGGGTCGGTCTCGGTAGCCAGCAGCCGACGTATGATGGCATAGGTGGTATCGTCCGCCGCAAACCGCGACTGCAGCACGGTGATGATGTTGGTACACAATGTCTCTCGCTGACGCTGCTCAGCTTGCTGCTCCAATTGGGCTCTGGTTTGCTCAGCTTGCTGCTTCAATTGGGCGATCTCTTCAGCATATTCAGCCCGCAGTTTTTGGACCACCCGCTCGTCATGCTCTTTCAATATCCAGCGGATACCAGCGGTATCCAGGTCATATTCGTCTTTTTCCTTGATCAGTTCTTTCAGCACGTCAATGATCTCCTCGCTTTCAATACAGGCATAAAAGACCGTTTTGAGTCGTTCCCGCGTCACTGGGTCTTCCACGGTGTTGATAATCTCTAGTACGGCGGGCAACTGCCGCAGCGGGTCGGTGATCTTGCTTAAGCCTACCAGCACCATGACAAACGGGCGACCGGTGTCGATCAATTCATCGGCCGGGACTTCCCATACGCGGACGATCTGATAGCTCCAGGTGAGGATCAGGTTGCCATCGGGATCATAGACTTTGTACACGCCTGGATCGTTGCGGCCGGCGCCGTGGCCAATGTAAAACACGAGATGGTAGCAGGTGCGGCCGGGTTGC
>JAAURD010000194.1 GCA_012034075.1 Chloroflexaceae bacterium
CAAGCCGCACCTACAAAGTGCGCACCGACCGCACCGACCGCTCCAACGCTCAGATCGCTGCAACGCTGCAACGCTTAAGCAGCCGGCGTTCTGCGCCGCATAAAGTGGTGCGCCTGATACATAAACGCCTCCATACGCGTATTCAGGTTGGTGCCACCCTGCGTGTCATACATCACATCTAGCCATGGGATATGATCCAGGTCTTTGCGCATGCGTGATGCAATGGTTGCGGTGATAATGCCGGGCATACACGAGAACGGCATCACATTCACAATGCCACTGGCGCCCTGGTGCGCCATCTCAACCGCTTTGCCTAGAGTGAGCACCGTTTCATTGCCCAGCGATGGATCATAATACGGCTTGATGTGATTCATCAACCGGTCAACCGAAACCTCATATGGATGGTGCAACAGATGCTTCACCGGCGCCACCAGCTTCGCCTCATAATAAAACTGGTAGCGGTCAATCAGCCAGGTTTTCAACGCTTCCAGATGGTGACCAACCATGCGATTGGCACGGGCATATTCCCAGTTGGTGTAATAAAACCATTCCATCATACTGGCAACCATGACCTCGCCGCCGGCCTGCTCAATCCGCTGCACAATGTTCATATTGCTATAATCGTTAAAGCGCATATAAACCTCGCCAAGCAGAGCAATCAGCGGGCGTGGTTCCTCACGTTGGATTGGCAACGTCTCAAACCGGCCTGCAATCACATGCATCACTGCTTCTAAGTGCTTACCACCGCCCTGATCCACGGCAGCAATGAGATGATCGAGGCAGGTTTGATAGACCGAGTTGGTGCTGCCGGGGTAGACCTCATACGGCCGATACTGATGTTGCAGCTTTTGCAGTGAGTCAATTGCCACGGCGCCCTGCCAGGCCAGTTGGCGCAGCTGAGTCGGGTTCTCGCCAAACCCCTGGTAGGCATTATTGGCATCAGGCACAATAATCTCCATCGCGCCCATACCTATCTCATCCAGAATGCGGCGTTGCAGCACACTGTACTGCCCAAAACGACATGCCCCGGTCGATGAAGCCATCAACAGCACGGAACGGGCCGGATCGAAGCCCGGTTGCCGTGAAAGCCGTACATAGTCGCCTGTCGTGAGAAAACAGGGCAAACATTCACGACCATTGCACCAGTCCAACCCTATCGCCAGCGATTCATCATCAGTCATAGGTAACACCTGGGCTGGAATACCATGAAACCGCATCGCCGCTGCCAAAATATGCGAATGGTCGCACATATTGGGAACATAGACGATTTTATCACGATACTGCCCATGCTTAATGGTCGCCTGGCGACTAACCACCGGCGGCTGGTTCTGTGATATCATAAGACCGCTCCTTTTGCCATTTCCAGGCTATCAAAAAAGGCTTCACAACGGGTAATAATGCCAGCATCGGCGGTATGTTCGTCCATCTCCAGTTCCAAAAAGGGTTTCTCCCCCAGAATACGGCGGAAAAAACTGAGAATAAACGAATCCGGGCCGCAGCTAAAACTCGTTACATAAATAGCCTGCAACCGCGGGTCACGTTGGATCAGTTTGGCCGCCGCCAGAATATCTTGGCCACTGCGCCAGTACATCTTATTATACTCATCCGACAGATCGACATTACGTAACGGCAAGAAGTCCATCGGCAGCGCCAGCACGCCCAGTTTGCGCAGCTTATAGGGCAAATCCTGGCAGACACCGGTATCGTAGGTGTTGTAAGGACGACCGACAATCACCGCGAGCGGTTGGTCCTCTGGCAACGTATGGAGGATTTCCTGTCCGCGCTCTTGCGCTTTATCATAAAAAGCCTGCTGCGCTGCCATTGCCGCTTTGTCCGCTGCCCGAATAAGCTGGCGCGAGACCCCAAACTGCGGTGCCAGCGCCAACAATTCGCGCTCCTTCACATGGCTCCATAGCATATGGAAGGGAAAGATCACTGGCTTTATACCACTCGCCTCCAGGTCAATGCCCGCCGCCACCAGATACGAAGACGCTGGAATATAGGGGCAATAGTTACTCTCAACCTGGCCCGGCGCAATCACATCACGATTGATCACACCTGGTAAAAAGAGGAAATCGGCCTCTTTATTGAGTAAATCCAGCACATGACCATAGATCAACTTGGCCGGAAAACAGCTCTCAGCCGATGCTGCCTCAAGCGCCTGGCGTGTAATCCGCGGGTTTGTCGCCTCCGAGAGCACCAGTTCCATGCCAAGCACATCAAAAAAGTCCGCCAGTAGGGAAAGAGATCATAAAAGAGCAGTGCCCGTGGCATTGCTACCCGTGGTCGGCCATTGCGTCCATTGGCGGGGTCCTGATACGTCCCCATCAGCAGTGCCTTGCGTTCAGCAAAGAGATCGGGCAGATCATCGCGTGCTCGCAAATTAGTGCGCCCGGCCTCCTCAAATCGGTCGCAACGCGCACCATAGAAGATCGGCGGCTCACCACTGATCGTTACGCGATTGACTTCGCACAGATTGGGGCAGGCTTTACATTCAAACACCGCCGATTGATACGAACGATCACCCAGATCAAAGCCTTTAAACCGCGTCGGTACGGCATCTCCCTGGCTGCGCCGCTGGCTCAAATCTTCCATTGCCAGCAAAGCAGCGCCAATCGCACCGGTGACATCATGATTGGGCGGTACCGTAATGGCTCGCCCGGTCATCTCACGAAACGCGGCGACCACGCTCTGGTTCCACGCCACGCCCCCCTGAAAGAAGACGTTATCACCAATCGGGCGACCATTAACCACACGGTTGAGGTAGTTTTGCACAATCGCATAGGCCAGACCAGCGGTCAGGTCTTGCACTTGCGCCCCCTGCTGCTGGTGATGCACAATATCCGACTCCATAAAGACCGTGCATCGGTCACCCAGACAGCCGGGAAAATCCGAATCGAGCGCCAGCCGGCTAAAGTCCTCTTTAATATCAATCTGCAAGCGGTCGGCCTGCTCTTCCAAAAATGACCCGGTCCCCGCCGCACATGCGTTATTCATCGCAAAGTCCACCACCGCGCCATGGTGAAGGCTGATATACTTGCTATCCTGTCCGCCAATCTCAAAGATCGTCTTCACCGTCGGGTCAATCGCAATCGCCGCGCGGGCCTGCGCCGTAATCTCATTGCACACCACATCGGCGCCAACAAAGTCGGCGGTCAGATAGCGCCCCGAACCGGTTGTGCCGACACCACACACATCAACGCTGTCGCCCATCTTCTGCTGAATATCGTGCAAGGCATAGCGCACGGCCTCCAGCGGTCGGCCCTCGGTATGCAAATAACGCCGCGCTACCAGTTGCTGCTGCTCATCAATCAGCACCACATTGGTACTAATCGAGCCGACATCAATGCCGACATACACCGGCAGCCGTTGCTGCAATGCCGTTTCCAACGGTATCTCGGGTTGCACCGCATGATGCCCATTGCTGCTGGCGACATGCGCCCGCAACGACGGCATATACTTGCGCTCATTGATGCCACTGCGTACCTGCTCATCCAGATACTCGAACCCGCGGAAGGGAATGAGCGTGCCATCAGCGGCATCATCCATTGTGATAAAGGCCGTGCCCAGTGCTGCCATCAGCCAGTGGTATTGTGGCACAATCAACTGCCCAGGTTGCAAATTGAGCAGCGTCTCAAACGCCCGTACCACGCCCGCATTATAGGCTACCCCGCCCTGGATCAGCATCGGCGCTACAAAGGATTTGCCCTTGCCAATCACACTCTTAAAGTTGCGTGCCAGCGCCATACACAGCCCCGCCAGAATATCCGACAGGGGCGTACCCTTCTGCTGCAGATGAATCATATCGGACTTGGCAAAGACCGTACAGCGACCTGCAATGCGTGCTGGATTCTCCGATTGCAACGCCATCTCGGCAAATTCGTGTTCTATCGAAATCCCCAGGCGTTCGGCTTGCTGATCGAGAAACGATCCCGTACCGGCTGCACACAGCGAGTTCATCGCAAAGTCTATCAGCACCATCTTTTCGCTTTTGGTATCCCACTCCAACGACAGGAACTTGCTATCCTGCCCACCAATCTCTATCACCGTTCGCACTTCGGGATAAAATTCACCGACTGAGCGGGTTTGTGCCACCAGTTCATTCACATGGCGGCCACCAATAAGTCGTGCCACTGGTTCCCCGCCCGAACCCGTCAGCCCCACACCCGCAAGCGGTGATAGATCGTGCTCCTGGGCTATCTCCTGGACGAGCTGCAAAATCATCTGGCGCGGTTGCCCCCGCGAACGCTGATACCGATGAGCCAGTACATTCCGCTCCTGGTCAAGCAGAACAACTTTGACGGTAGTCGAACCAATATCTATGCCCATGTATACGTTGTTCATCAGCACTCCTTTCTCAACATATGAGCAGGGTTACGATGCGATATGGTCGTTGGATCGGATACTCAATAAAGATCATGATGAACTTCCATATCATCCCATGAACTATTATATACAAACTTCGCTTTCTGGCAATAAACCAGACACACCGCCAAAAATTGTACCACAATCTATGGCACAAACAAACACCCACTCTGGTAGCAAGTCTGTCGGTTGTCCATCACAACGGCCCAGAAACCCTGTTCTGGAGCGCCATGCAGCATGGCCATCAGCTTGCCGAAGCGATCAACCCGCAAGCGCCAACGTGTTTGTTCGGTCTCGCAAAAGCGTATACAATAGAGGGGAGAAACAGTAGAGGATTCACTACCAGATTGCAACTTATTTCGCTTAGGAGCATGCCATGACCTATATTACACTCGACGCACCGCTGCTTGCTTCGCCCCGTGGCAGTGCAAGCGCGGCCATCACATTCATTACCAGCCGCCCCACCGGTGAGTATACCTTCTCCGATGTGGCACTGATTGTCAATGATTACTGGCGCGTCTGTCAACGCATCCGACTCGACCCGCTGGTGGTAATGGCCCAGGTTGTGCTGGAGACCGGCAACCTGACCTCGTGGTGGGCCGCCCGACCTCGGCGCAACCCGGCGGGTCTGGGAGTCACCGGTATTCCCGGTGAGGGGCTATCGTTTGCCTCCTGGGAGCGTGGGTGTCGCGCCCACACCGGTCGCCTGCTGGCCTATGCGCTGACGGATGCCCAGACCAACGGCGATCAATGGGCGATGGTCAATGCGGCGCTCTATCTGCGCCCACTGCCAGAACGACTGCGTGGCGTGGCACCGACGCTGCGTGGCCTTGCTGGAACATGGGCAGTAGACCCCTGGTATGCGCATAAAGTAGCACAGGTGGCGAATAGCATGCTTGGTTAGGCAGAGCAATAGGCTGAGGACTTTCGCTTGCGCCGCCTATCTGGTATACTATCGCTATGATAACCCTGAACCAGATTGCATCGCCGCAACTTCATCGTGCGTATTGTGCTGGCTGGCCATCATGTTCTGGTTGATCCGCCAGATGATCTGGTCAAACCCATGCACCACCATCATGTTTCATACCCGAATGAGTAAGGAATTCCCATGAAAAAACCGGTCTTGCTTTCCGTAGATGACGATCCCGATGTCTTAAGCGCTGTCTCGCGTGACCTGCGCCGCCGCTATAGCGAACACTACCGCATTGTCCGTGCGGACTCCGGTACCGTTGCGCTTGAGACGATCCAGGAACTCAAGCAGCGCAGCGAACCAATCGCGCTCTTCCTCGTTGACCAACGCATGCCGCAGATGAGCGGAACGGAATTTCTGCTGCAAGCACGCATGCTCTTTCCCGATGCGCGGCGAGCGCTGCTCACGGCCTATGCCGACACGGATGCTGCGATTCAAGCGATCAACGATGTCGCGATTCATTACTACCTGCTCAAGCCCTGGGACCCACCCGACGAAAAACTCTACCCCATCATCGATGACCTGCTGGATGACTGGCGATGCACGTATCGCTCGCCATTCGAGGGCATTCGGATCATCGGCCACCGCTGGTCGCCGGTTGCCCACCAGCTGAAGGACTTTTTGGCACGCAACCATCTGCCCTATCGCTATCTCGATATGGAACTTGATACCGAGGCCGGTGCCTTAGTAGAACAGCTGGGCCTACAAACAGCAACCCTGCCGCTTGTGCTGATGCCCGATGGTGCAACGCTGGAAGCACCAACTCCAAACAGCCTGGCCGAACGTGTGGGCCTGCAAACCCGCGCCGAGCAACTCTTTTATGATCTCGCCATTGTGGGGGGTGGCCCGGCCGGTCTGGCGGCTGCGGTCTATGGCGCTTCCGAGGGGCTGCGCACCGTGCTGATTGAACGCGAAGCACCGGGCGGTCAGGCTGGCACCAGCTCACGCATTGAAAACTATCTGGGCTTTCCCTCTGGCCTCAGCGGCGCCGACCTGGCTCGTCGCGCTGCGGCCCAGGCCCGCCGTTTTGGCGTCGAAATCCTCACGCCGCAAGAAGCGACGAGCCTGCGCCTGGAAGGCCCATACCGCATTTTAACCCTGGCCGATGGTCGTGAAATTACCTCGCATGCGCTCATTGTTTCCGTTGGGTTGGCCTACCGCAAACTTGATGTACCCGGCATCGATGGCTTGACCGGTGCTGGCGTCTACTATGGTGCATCGCTCACCGAAGCGCTTTCATGCAAGGATCAGCCCGTCTTTATCGTTGGCGCCGGCAATTCCGCTGGTCAGGCTGCCATCTATCTTGCCCAATTTGCAACATCAGTCAACATCCTGGTACGCGGTAGCTCGCTCGCTGCAAGTATGTCGCAATACCTGGTCGAACGCATTGAAGCCACCGCCAACATTGACGTTCAGCTTGAAACCGTCGTCACTGCGGTCGCTGGTGAAGGTCATCTGGAAACGGTAACGCTGGACCATTGTAACGGTGGTCAGGCACGTACTTATCCCGCATCAGCGCTCTTTATCTTTATTGGCGCGGTGCCGCGGACTGAGTGGTTACCGGCCAGCATTCGCCGCGACTCGCGCGGTTTTATTCTCACCGGCCCACAGATGACCGAAAACGGCAACCTGCCATCCGACTGGACACTTGAGCGCCCACCCTTTCTGCTTGAGAGCAGTGTGCCCGGTATCTTTGCCGTAGGTGACGTTCGGGCTAATTCGGTCAAACGGGTGGCATCGGCTGTCGGTGAAGGGTCGATTGCGGTTCAATTTGTGCATCAGCATGTGAGTAAGGTGTAATACATATGGAAACCGATCAGCGCTATGCTCTTCCCATCTTCAAAGACCTGCCCGCAGACGAATTTCGTTGGGTATGTCAGCAGAGCTCCGAAGTGGAGTTGCAAAGTGGCGACTTCTTCTTGCGCGAAAATGGACCGGCTGAACAGTTTTATATTGTCCTTGAGGGGGAGCTGCAAATCATCCGCACCGTGAATGGTCTGGAGCAGGCTATGGGCACGACCCCGCCCGGCATTATCGGTGGGGAGATTGCCCTGCTGCTCAACACGCCCTCACAGGTCTCGGCCTGCGCTATCGTTCCATCACGGCTGATGGTGCTGGATAAAGCACGCTTTCAGCAGGTCTTTACCTTTGCGCCAACGCTGGGGGGCCGCATTCTCGAAATTGCCACCCGCCGGGCGCAGGGTCTCGCTACCGTACTGGTGCATCAAGAAAAGATGGCCGCGCTGGGCAAGCTCTCTGCTGGCCTGGCCCACGAACTGAACAACCCCGCTGCTGCCGCCCAGCGTGCCACGGCGTCATTGCGTGACACCCTCACGACGCTGCAAACGCTCGCGTTCAAACTGCAGACCCTCGATTTAAACCAGGACCAGATCGACACTATTCTGACCTGGAAGCGCCAGGCATTCGAGCGATTTGCCACGTCACCGGCACTTTCGCCGCTTCAACGCAGCGACCGCGAAGATGAACTCACCGACTGGCTCGATGATCAACAGGTGCCCAATGCCACCGATATGGCATCCTGTTTTGTCAGCGCAGCCGTCACGGTCGATGAGCTTGACACGCTGAGTCGTGCGTTTTCGGCATCGCAGCTAGCTGGTGCGCTTTCCTGGCTGCATGGAACGCTCGAAACGATGGGTCTGCTGAGCGAAGTTGAGCAGAGTACCCACCGCATATCGGAGCTGATCGGCGCGATCAAGTCCTATACCTACCGTGATCAAGGCGTCTCGCAGCAGGTTGATATCCATCGTGATCTGGAAAATACGCTGATGGTTTTCAACCACAAACTGCGCAAGACCCAGATCACGATTGTTCGCCAGTTTGACCCAGGGGTGCCGCAGATTCATGCACGTGGTGGCGAACTCAACCAGGTCTGGACGAACCTCATTGACAATGCGATTGATGCGTTGGCTGGCAGCGGCACCATCTGGTTGGTGACGCGCCATGAAAACCGCTTTGTGATGGTCGAAGTGGCGGATGATGGTCCTGGCATTCCGCCAGAGGTTCAGCCACGCCTGTTTGAACCATTCTTCACCACCAAAGAAGTTGGGTCCGGCACGGGCCTGGGCCTGGACATCAGCTATCGCATTATTCAGGAGCACAACGGCTCGATTGAAGTGCAATCCGAGCCGGGTCACACCCGCTTTATTGTGCGTCTCCCGGTGGACCGCGAAGCACGCTAAACCCGAAACAGGCTATGAACCGCCCAACCCGTCATGACACCATCCTGCTGTTGCTGCTGTTGCTGCTGTTGCTCGTGGCACTGCTGCCGCGCAGCCTGAGCCTTGGGCGCGGCCTGACCACCGATGAGGCGTACTTCTGGCAAGACCGCAGCGCTACGTTTCTGCTGGCCTTGTCCGATGGTCGTTTCG
>JAAURD010000195.1 GCA_012034075.1 Chloroflexaceae bacterium
GTACGTAGCTGTACATCGATCGATGCTCAGACGTACGTAGCTGTACATCGATCGATGCTCAGACGTACGTAGCTGTACATCGATCGATGCTCAGACGTACGTAGCTGTACATCGATCGATGCTCAGAGGCCCCAAAAGGTACTTTTGAGCCAGAGCGAGGCGAGAGTGAATACCAGTAGTTGGTTGCGCTTGGTTGCGGTGCGGGCTGGCGCCGCTGTATCAGATGTTCGATAACACCGACCGAGGTTGGCACCACCAGCAGCCAGGCAAACGGAATCGCTAGCGGGACCACACCGGCTAGTTTGGGTAACAACACATCGGTATAATGGTACGTGCCAAAAGGAAAACCCGTAATCACCCCGATATGCTCGACCGCCCAGGACATCACCAGAATCAGCACGGTTGCAAGCAAGCCGCGTTGCCCATAAATCGCCGTCAGCCAGAGCGCCATCATGCTGCCCTGCAAAATCAGCAGAGCGCCGCCCATCCAGACACCCCAGTCTGGCACCATATCGAAGATCAACAACAGCATGCCAAACGGGTAGACAAACAGATAGATGCCCAGCAGGGCGAGAATAACCCGTTGCAAACGCTGAGCCAGTGGCTTCATACACGCTCCTCTCATTGCTCTGGTTGACCCCATCCACCGCCACCGGGCGTCTCGATGCAGAGTGTGTCGCCGGCTGCCAGTTGCAACGTGGCTTTCCCAGGTAACGTTTGCCGTGTTCCATCGGCACAAATCAGGGTGTTCTGGCCGGTTGCGCCGGCGGCGGCACCATGCAGGCCATAGGGCGCATAGGTACGGCGTTCGGTGAGCAGACTAACGGTAACCGCCTGTTGAAAGGTCACCTCGCGAACCAGGCCATCGCCGCCATGCCAGTGACCGGCGCCACCAGACCCGTGGCGAATGGCATAACGCTGCACGATCAGTGGGAACTGATGTTCGAGTGCTTCAACCGGTGTGTTACGCGTATTGGTCATATGAACTTGCGTGGCACTGATGCCGTGGGCTTCCGGTCGTGCGCCCATGCCGCCGCCGAGTGTCTCATAGTAGGCGAAGGAACGTTGACGCTCCGCATCATAGCCGCCAAAGGTCCAGTTGTTCATCGTGCCGGCAGAGGCGGCCGGTATGCGTTCGGGCACAGCCAGGGCTAGGGCGCCAAACAGCACATCAACCAGACGCTGAACGGTTTCGACATTACCACCGGCCACCGCTGCTGGTGGCTGCGGGTTGAGCACACTGCCGGCCGGTACTATCAGCGTGAGCGGCGATGTTGCGCTATCGGTATAGCATGCGCCCAGCGCGGCCTCTGGCATATCGGCACTGCCCAGCGCCCGCAAGCAGTAAAAGAGCGCTGACTCCACTACCGCCAGCGGCGCATTGACCGGGCCGCGACTCTGGCTGGCGCTGCCAGTAAAATCACAGACCATACGGTCGCCAGCGATCGCTATCGCCACACAAATCGGCAATGGCCCGCTGCCACAGCCGTCATCATCAAGATAATCGGTAAAGCAGTAGCGACCATCTGGTAGACTGCTCATTAACGCACGCACATGGCGCTCGCCATAGGCAATCAGTTCATCCATATGCCGGTGGACCCAGTTCCCGCCATGGCGGCTTGCCAGCTCTTGCAGCCGTGCAGCGCCCAGATGATGACAGGCCAGCTGGGCCGCAATATCGCCCCGGCGCTCATCCGGCGTGCGTGAGTTGGCGCAGATCAGTTCGATCACGGCTTCATTAAGATGGCCCTGCGCTTGCAGCAGGACCGGTGGGATGATGAAGCCTTCCTGGTATATTTCCTGGCTCATGGGCATCGAGCCAGGGGTCATCCCGCCGACATCGGCATGATGCGCCCGGCTGGCGACATAGCCCAGTAAACTCGGTGGACGGCTGCTTTCTTGCGGGCTACCCAGAAAGACCGGCGCGACCATGGTGATATCGGGCAGATGGCTGCCACCGTGATAAGGATCGTTGAGCACCACCACATCGCCCGGTCGTAACGTGTGGTGATTCAAGGCTGCTTCGACCGAGCGGGGCATGGCGCCCAGATGCACCGGAATATGGGCTGCCTGGGCCACCACTCGGCGGCCGGGTCAAACACCGCACATGAATAGTCGCGCCGCTCTTTGATATTGGCTGAAAAGGCCGTTCGCCCCAGTGCTGCGCCCATCTCCTCGGCGATGGCGACGCAACGGTGACGAAAGACTTCCAGGCTAATCGCATCAATGTCATGTTTCATCGGGTTGAACCTAATCCAGTTGCTGGGTTCGGCTCACTTTGGGCGCAATCGGCGGTGGCGTGGGCGCACTGGCGCGGTTGTTCTGCTTCATGCTCTCCAGAAAGGGCGACACGATCTCAACCGGCAAGGGGAAGATAATCGTGCTATTCTTCTCCGCCGATATTTCGGTGAGCGTTTGCAGATAGCGCAATTGCAATGTGATCGGTTCGCTAGACATAATCCGTGCGGCTTCCAGCAATTCCTTGGATGCCTGCATTTCACCTTCGGCATGGATGATTTTGGCCCGTTTTTCGCGTTCGGCTTCAGCCTGACGCGCCATCGCCCGTTGCATCGCCGTGGGCAATTCAACGTCTTTCACTTCAACAATATTGACTTTGATGCCCCAGGGTTCCGTCTGCTCGTCGATGATATGTTGCAGGGTCTGGTTAATCTTATCACGCTGGGCCAGCAAGCCATCCAGCTCAAATTGACCTACGACACTGCGCAAGGTGGTTTGCGAGATTTGCATGGTTGCCCGAATATAATCCATCACTTTGACGACCGCCAGTTGCGGATCAAACACATAGAAATAGAGCACGGCGTTCACCTTGATGGTGACGTTATCCAGCGTGATAACCTCTTGTGATGGCACATCCAGGGTAATCACACGCTGATCGACACGGACCATGCGTTCCAGCACGGGAATAACAAAAAACACCCCTGGCCCACGTGAACCAACCAGTCGTCCGAGACGAAAGATGACACCACGTTCGTATTCGGGGATAATTTTGATGGCCGAAAGCGCTACCATTATCCCAATAAAGATCGGGACGGCCAGACAGAGCAATACGAGTTCCATTGTTTTTTTCTCCTTGGTTACAGAGTGCCATTAGTCGGGCCTATTCGGATTGATGGCTTCAATTTCCGAGTCAATCCGGCACACCACTAACAATAGCTTATGGTTGCTGATAATCCGTACCCATTCACCTGATTCTACCTCGCTACCATCTTCCGTTGTGGCTTTCCACAGAGCCCCCTCGACAAAGACCATGCCAGTTGGCTGCAAACGTTCACGCACTTCGGCCAACTGGCCTATCAAGCCTTCCTGACCCGTGCTCACTGGTCGCTTGCCACTGCGCAGAATCAACCAGATGCTCACCGCAATAAATGCTGCTACCAGCAACACGACCATGAGAATAGCCCAGATGGCGACAAAGACACCAGGCGCTTGAGCGGTATCGATCAGGGTCAGCGACGAAATGATCATGAGTACCAGACCAACCACGGATAACCCTCCATGAGACGGTACAAATAAATCGGCAATGATACACCCGAAGGCCAACAGCAAACCGACCAGACTAATCCAGCGAATAGGGAGCACCAGGATGCCATACAGGGCGCCCAGCAGAAAGAGCATGGCCATGGCTGCCAGAATGCCAACCCCCCCACTGACCAGTTCGCTATACAGGGCCATGCCGCCCAGCACCAGCAGAATAAACAGAATAGTCGGATCGGCCAGAAAGAGCAGCAACTGCTCCAACAGGTTGGCTTCAATCGGCACGGGCTGACGGCCTAACGTCGTCAGGGTCACTGTTTCACCGTTGCTGAGCGTGACCACCTGCCCCTCCAGGCGGGTCATCAAGTCATCCTGGTCACGTGCCACCAGGGTAATTGCCGGCGGTTGCATGGCAACGGCCTGCTCGTTGGTAATGATCATCCCATCCTGCACCGCTTCGCTAATCCAATCGGTGTTGCGGCCATGCTGGGCATTCCAGTCAGTCAGCTGTTCGATCACGCCATCGCGTACTACGTCGCGGGTCTCTTCACGCTGAAATGCCTCGGTCTGGACTAGCGGGTCGGCGCTGCCAAAACTGGTGTCGGGCGCCATGGCCGCAATATGGGATGCGCTGAGCAGAAACGAACCACTTGCCCCTGCCTGTGTCTGTGCAGGTGCAATATACACGACCACTGGCACACGCGCCTCGGCTACCTGTTCGGCAAAGGGGCGCAGGGCAGTGAGCACCGCGCCCTCGCTGCGCAACCCAATAATCAGCACATTGGCCTGGCTATCTTCGGCCAGATCAATGGCACGAGCCAGATAGCCAACCGTGGCATCGGTAAAGACGCCATCGACCTGTACAGAGTAGGCGCTTGTGGTTGGCTGCCCCTGACGAGCAGGTACAGCACAGCTGTTGATCAACAAAGCAACCAACCCAAGCAGATACAAACGTGCTATCAATGGAGACCATGCACATGGATTCATTGGATGTGACTTGTTATGGTGCTGTCTCTGCGGTTGGCTCTTCCGTTGGTTCCGCCGGTTCATCCCCTTCGGAGGTTTCGGTTGGTTCTGCCGGTTCATCCTCTTCGGAGGTTTCCGCTGGCTCTGCCGCGTCTTCTGGTTCAGTGGGGCCCGGAGGCGGCGGCAGGTCTTCGGCAAACGGCAGGTCAATCGTGGTGGGATCCAGCATCACTTCGAGGTCGCCGTTCGCTTCGGCCTCTGCGCGCACCCCTTCGTACCAGGGGACGAATGTCGCTTCATAGGCTTGCTGGGCGTTCTGACTTGATCGTAACTCATTAAAGTTTTCAAATGCGCGGCCTTCGTCGATTTCGAGGATTTCGACAATGTGAAACCCAAAATCGCTCTGGATAATCGTTGGCGTATTGAGCTGGGCATCATCACCAAAAGCGACTGCTTCATATTCGGGCACAAAACTCCCGCGTGATGTCCAATCATATTCACCGCCATTTTGCGCGGAACCGGGGTCCTGGGAGTATTCTGCGGCGAGTTCGCCAAAATCCTCACCGTCTTCAATCCGCGCCAGCAGCTCTTCAGCGGTTTTCTCATCTTCGACCAGAATGTGGCGCGAACGGAACATATCGGTGGTGGTATGACGGGCAATGGTTTCAAAGATCAGCAACTCACGCGCAATGTCGGCACGTAGCTCTGTGTCGGCTTCAGCGTCGGGGGTGGTCTCATCACCGGGCGCAGTGCCTAGCGGATTCTGGCGACGTGCGACTTCGGCATCGACATCTTCAGGGTTGACCCCGATGCCCTCTTGCTGGGCAATCTGGAGCAACAGTTCCTCTTGGATCATCTGGTCGAAGACCTGCTGTGGCACATCCATTTCTTGAAACAGTGCGGCTATTTGCGGCTCGGTCTGGCCCTGGGCACTGAGTTGGTCAATAATCTCGGCCAGACGTTGCTCAAATTCGGCCTCGGTGACCACCGTATCACCAACGCGGAAGGCGGTTGGGCTATCTTCGGGGGTATTTTCCAGAGCTGCGCCATTATCGGTGCTCTGACAAGCACTGAGCAGCAACAGCACCAGCAATGCCACGCCACTGATCCAGGATATCGGTTTCAAACGGATACACTCCTTCTCTGTTATGAGTCTTTGCCATCAAGCGATAGAATCGCCATAAAGGCTTCCTGGGGAATTTCAACATTCCCTACCATCTTCATACGTTTTTTGCCCTCTTTTTGTTTCTCCAGCAGCTTGCGCTTGCGGCTCACATCACCGCCATAACACTTGCTCAACACATCTTTGCGCATGGCCCGCACGGTCTCACGGGCAATGATTTTGCTGCCCACAGCCGCCTGTATCGGCACCTCAAACATCTGGCGCGGAATGATTTTGACCAGCCGCGCTACCAGTTCGCGCCCACGATTATACGCCGAATCGCGATGCACAATCATCGACAAGGCATCCACCGGCTGCCCATTGACCAGAATATCGAGCCGCACCAGGTTGGCTTCTTGATAGCCTGAGAGCGCGTAATCCAGCGAGGCATAGCCCTGGGTGCGGCTCTTCAACTGGTCATAAAAGTCGATCACCAGTTCGGCCAACGGAATATAATATTTGAGCAGCACGCGCTGTGGGTCAAGGTAGTCCATGGTATCGAGCGACCCGCGCCGGGTGGTGACGAGCTCCATAATGGCGCCGATGTAGCGCGATGGTGCAATCACACTGATATGCATCATTGGCTCTTCGATACTGGCGATGATGTTGGGCGACGGTAAGGTCGAGGGGTTATCGACGGCGACAATCTCGCCATCGGTTTGCAGCACCTGATATTCGACGCTGGGCGCGGTGATCAGCAGCTCGAGCTGATACTCGCGCTCCAATCGTTCGCGCACAATCTCCATATGCAAGAGGCCCAGAAAGCCACAGCGAAACCCAAACCCCAGTGCAGAGCTGCTCTCTGGTTCAAACGACAGGGCGGCATCGTTGAGCTTGAGCTTTTCCAGGGCTTCGCGCAGGTCGGTGTAGGCATTGCTATCTATCGGGTAGAGACCGGCGAAGACCATGGCCTTGGCTGGGCGATAGCCTGGCAGGGCCTTATTGGCCGGTCGCTCTGCCAGGGTGATGGTATCGCCTACCTGGCAATCTTCGACGGTCTTGAGGCCGGTGGCAATATAGCCCACGTCACCGGCAGACAGTTGCTCTAAAGGGGTCATCGCCGGGCGAAAGACGCCCACTTCCAAAATATCGGCCTGCGCTTTGGTGCCCAGAAACTGCACTCTGGTATCTGCCGGAAACATGCCATCAACCACGCGCACATAAGCAATTACCCCTTTATACGCATCATAGTGCGAGTCAAAGATCAACGCGCGGGTGGCATCGTCAACTTGCCCGCGCGGTGACGGGATACGCTCAGCAATCGCTTCCAGAATAGCCGGGACACCGGTGCCGGCTTTGGCTGAGGCCAGGATGATATCTTCGCGGCCAATGCCGATGACATGTTCAATCTCTTCGGCCACCTGCTCTGGATTAGCGCCGGGCAGATCAATTTTATTGATCACGGGAATAATCACGAGATCATGTTCTAGCGCCAGGTAGACATTGGCTAAGGTCTGTGCTTCGATGCCCTGCGCCGCATCGACGACCAGCAGGGCGCCTTCACAGGCGGCCAGGGCGCGACTGACTTCATACGTAAAATCGACATGGCCGGGGCAGTCAATCAAGTTATAGGTATAGGCTTGCCCATCCGGTGCGGTATAACGCATACAGACGGCTTTGGCCTTGATCGTAATGCCCTTTTCACGCTCAAGGTCCATGGCATCGAGGAGCTGCTCGCGCCGTTCACGCGCACTAATTGTGCCAGTCAGCTCTAAAAGACGATCCGAGAGCGTGGTCTTGCCGTGATCGATATGCGCAATAATCGAAAAATTCCTCACATACTGCTGATGTGACATGGTGTTTCCGGTTCTAGCATCGTTGTTGCCATCGTGGATTGATCCGCTTACTTCTTTCACTTATGAAGCAGTATAACAGGGTACGGCGTGCTGCGCAATAGAGTGGTTTTGGCCCTGAGATGATCGCTGGTTCTGGGCTAATCGGGCGGGTTTGCCATTTGGAGCAGAACCACCCCGGCAATGATCAGCACGATGCCGATGACGCGGATGGCATCGAGCTTTTCGTGCCAGATGAGCACGCCCAGCGCAACCGCACCCACGGTGCCGAGACCAGACCAGATGGCATAGGACGGGCCGAGCGGTAATTGCTTGATGCTGATGCTGAGGAAATAAAACGCCATGGCATAGCCGATAACAACGACGATACCCGGTACCAACCGTGTCATTCCAGCGGATACTTTTAGCGCTGCAGTGGCGATGACTTCACAGGTGATAGCTAACAGCAACATGACAAAAGCGGGCATTGTGTGTTTGGGTTTCCTTATCGTACAACTACAACTATAACCCACCGGTACCCCGTACATACACCGTCGGCCATGGCTCAAACGTCGTGGGGAAGGTGTCCTGACGGAGCAGCTGATCGCCTTCGTAGATGGAACGGTAGAGATTGACCGTCAAGCCACCCTGCGCCCAATCGGTCTGGCGCACCGTACCGGCTGGCAGGGTGGGGTCATCCACATACTTTGGCTCGGGCGGTGCTGGTGTGGTTGCCAGAATCTCATGGCTCATGGTTACATTGCGTGCTGATGGTGGGCCGAACAACGAGATATACAGGCGCTGACGGTTGAGATCAACCCATGTTTGCACCAGCAGCCAGCCGCCGGTGTCATTGACAAAGCGGATATCATACCAGCCGGTGTAGATCGCGGCATCCAGGCCCGGTGGTTCGCCCAGCGCTTCATACCAGGGGATGCGATAGCGATGCTCATGGCGCTCGGTAATGGGCAGGCCGCCCCAGAAAGCTGCCCGAAACATGCTGGTGGAGACCTGGCACAGGCCGCCGCCCCACTCTTCCTGGGTGCGATCCTGTATAATGGCCCACCCTTTGACAAAGCCACCGCTGGCATCGACTTCGCCGAGATGCTGGTTGAACGAGAACTCGCTGCCATTGGGGATGAGAATGCCATGCAGGCGGCGTGCTCCGGCTTCGATGTTGGTGATGCGATAGGGGGCGGAACCGGCAAAGGAACTCATGCCAACGCCGACCGGGCCGGTGATGCCCAGGCTGGCGAGATTGCCCTCATGCACGGGGGGGCAGCAGATCGGTCATTGGCAGTTCGACCAGG
>JAAURD010000196.1 GCA_012034075.1 Chloroflexaceae bacterium
ACTGCCGAACGCTTTGTGGTGCCGCCGTGGAGCAACGACAGGCAGGCGCGACTCTATCGCACTGGTGACCTGGTACGTTTGCGAGGGGATGGACAGCTCGTCTTCCTTGGTCGAACTGATGCGCAGATCAAGTTGCGCGGCTACCGCATTGAGCCGGGCGAAATTGAAGCGGTATTGCAGCGGTCTTTACCCATTGAGTCAGCCGTGGTGGTGGCCCGTGAGGACATACCGGGCGATCAACGCCTGGTTGCCTATCTGGTCCCTCAGGCGGGCCAGGAACCGGTCGCAGGAGATGCTATCCGTGCCATGATCCAACCGTTTTTACCCGATTACATGCTTCCATCGGGGTATGTCTGGTTGGCGGAGTTGCCGCTGACGGTCAACGGCAAAGTAGACCGGAAGGCATTGCCGCGTCCAGAGGAGTGGCAGCAGCGAGCAACTCAGACTCTGATGGCGCCACGGGATGAACTGGAACAGACGCTGGTAACAATCTGGGAAGAGGTGTTGCAAACCAGGCCAGTTGGTATTGCTGATAGCTTTTTGATCTGGGAGGACATTCGTTGCTGTCGGTTCAGCTCATGGCCCGTGTGGCCCATGCCACGGGGGTTGATGTACCGCTGGCGGTGTTGTTTCAGGCCCCGACGATTGAGCATCTGGCTCAGCGCATACGCCACACTGAGGGGTCGATGGATTCATCCATCGTCGTTTGTATGCAGGCTGGTCGTTCAGCGCGGGCACTCTTTTGCATCCATCCAACTGGAGGGGATGTGCTGTGTTATGCCGAACTGGTACGCCATCTGCACCACGATCAGACGGTGTATGGTATCCAGACGCCCTTGCGGTTCATGCCAACCGCATCTATAAAGATGTATCGCTTGAGATGCTGGCAGAGCAATCGTTACAAGCCATGCAGACGGTTCAGGCGCATGGCCCGTACCAACTGGCTGGCTGGTCTGCCGGTGGGGTGCTTGCCTTTGAGATGGCGCGTCAGCTTGAGCAGCAAGGCGAGGCAGTTGATCTGCTGGTGCTCATCGATAGCTTCAACCCGGCCCTTTCTGGTGATCCTGCCGTTGATATGCAAGATCAGGCCGCATTGCTTCTGGTTTTGCTGGCCGATCTGGTAGGCTGTGCGGTCGATGAACTGCCCCTGTCAGTTCATGATCTCCGTAAGGTTGCGCATGAGCAGCAGATTGATGTGCTCTTGGAACGTGCGCAACAACGGCAGCTACTTCCCAGCGGTTGGCAACACAACGATATCCAGCGTCTGCTGGAGCTGTTTCGTGTCCATTACCAGGCGTTGTATCAGTACACACCAGTATCGTATGGTGGACAGATGATCCTGTTTGAGACAACGGATTCTCTTATGCAACGGCATGGTCAGAGCCTGATAGCTGACTGGCAGTCACGCACACCCGTACCGATTGAAGTGTATCGCATTGCGGGCAATCATTACACGGTGATGCGCAGACCGTCTGTGACGCTGCTGGCTCAACAATTGCAGGCATGTCTTGAGAGGGGAAGAACTCGCTAGTCGGAAGGGTGTTGTATGCGCTGGATTTTACGTTCAAAGATACATAAGGCATTTGTAACAGAAGCCAATCTCGATTATATTGGAAGTATTACGATTGACTCAGACCTGCTCGAACGAACGGGACTCTGGCCTGGTGAAAAAGTGCTCGTGGTGAGTAATACCAGTGGCGCTCGGCTAGAGACCTATGTTATTGTGGGAGAACGCCTTTCCGGGGTCATTGGCATGAATGGTGCAGCAGCTCATCTGATTAAAACCGGCGAGGAGATTATTATTATGGGGTTTGAGCTCACGGATAAACCGATAGAGCCACAGACAATACTGGTCGATCAGGCCAATCGGTTTGTGCAATACCTGTAACGAAAGCATAACCCGACAGGTACGTAGGTATGATGAACAGAAATAGTGTATGTGCCCGTAAAAAACAATCCAGATCACTCGTGATAGTGGGCTTATTCATGGTTTTATCGCTTGTATCCTGTACGACATCAGCGACGATGCCACCGATTGAGTTGACTGTCACACCAGCGGTGACACCCACACCGCTGGCAATTGGTCTGGATACGGAGAGGACCTTGCAGTTGTTCAACTGGCAGGCCCCCGAAATGCTCAATCCCCATCTAGCCGTGGGGTTGAAGGATTGGGAAGCAAGCCGGCTGGTGTATGAACCCCTGGCAACATTCGATAAAGATGGAAATTTAATCCCATTTCTGGCTGCTGAAATCCCCTCACTGGAAAATGGCGGGGTCGCCGAAGATGGCCGATCAGTGACCTGGAAGCTCAAGCAGGGTGTACAATGGGCCGATGGTGTCGATTTTACCGCAGAAGATGTCCGGTTTACCTATGAATTTATTACGAACCCAGATGTTGATGCATCTTCCGCATCGGTCTATTCCATTGTCGATGCTGTTACGGTCATCGATGATTATACGGTCAAGGTCCATTTTAATCAATTTAATCCGGCCTGGCAGATACCATTTGTAGGAACCCAGGGCATGATCTTACCAGAGCATCTCTTTTCGGCATATAATGGGAAGGATGCTCGTACTGCACCCGCCAATCTTATAGCTATCGGTACCGGCCCGTATATGGTAACTGATTTTCGGAATCGGGAAGTTCTCTTTTTAGGCGATCAGTTGGTCCAGACCAACCGTATTGTGTATGAGGCAAATCCCCATTTCCGTGAAGCGGAAAAACCATACTTTACACGAGTTGAGTTATCCGGTGGGGGCACCGCGCAAGAAGCAGCCAGAGCGGTGCTTGCAGAGGGCAGTGTCGATTATGCATGGAATCTGCAACTGGATACAGAAGCACTCGCTGCCTTTGAACATGCGGATGCCGGGACATTACTGATTACATTTGGGCCCCAGGTTGAGCGTATTTTGCTCAATCGATCCGACCCGACGATGGGACCATCGAGTGAACGATCCAGTATTGCCTATCCGCATCGCTTTTTTAGTGACCGAAGGGTGCGCCAGGCATTTGCCCATGCGATTGATCGTGAGCGGCTGGTTGCAGACTTCTATGGTATAACGGCTCAACCGACAACCAATGTCCTGGTCTCTCCCGCAATTTACTATTCACCAGATACCGCCAAGCTGTATCCATTTGACTTAGAAAAAGCGACTGCATTGTTAGATGAGGCCGGTTGGATCGATACCAATGGCGATGGTATTCGTGATAAAGATGGGGTTGATTTGAGTATTTTGTTTCAAACAACCTTGAGTCCGGTGCGTCAGGCAGTTCAGAATGCCATAAGACACGATCTTGAGTCGATAGGGTTTGACGTGCGACTCAAAGTGATTGACTCAAGTATCTTCTTTGGCGATGATTCATCCCATCCCGATCATTATCGCCGGTTTCGGGCTGATATCCAGATGTACTCAGATGCCAATCTCTTACCTGATCCTGGTTCATACCTACAATGGTGGACGTGTGGAGAGATTCCCCAGCGCGAGAATGGGTGGTCGGGGTTTAATGCAGAACGTTGGTGTGATCCGCCGTATGATTTTTTGTATGAGCAATCAACGACGGAACTTGACCCGCAACGTCGGCAAGAATTATTTATTGCGATGAATGACCGAATGATAAGAGATGTGACTCTGGTGCCAATTGCGCAACGGGCATTAACCTCTGGCGTGAGTCATACGATAGAGGGTATTGATCTGACGCCATGGGACTCGGATGTGTGGAATATTAAGGATTGGAGGCGGGTCCAACCATGACATCAGATCAGAACCGTGTACCAACACCAACAACACATCCACTTGCTCCGCGCGGGGGTCTGCGCTACCCGCGCTTTTTGCGCAATTTGAAGATTGGCAGCAAATTAACTATCGCTTTTGGCTTACTCGTATCACTAACGTTACTGGTCGTAGGGTTGAGTTTTTTTGCCAGTGAAGAGGCGACTGGCACGATTGATCAGACCAGTCGTGTACGGGTGCCGGTCGCATTAGCTTCATCTGAAGCACAGGCCAACCTCCTGCGTATGGTTGCTAATACACGAGCGTATTTAACACTTGGTGATGATCGTTTTTTGCGTTCGTACCAGCAGGCTGAGTATGACTTTCGACAGGACCTGGAGCAATTGGAATTACTGGCCCCAAACTTTGATAGCGTCAACGACCAGGATCGTCTGGATCAAGTGCGAGAGTCGTTTGATCAGTGGGACGGTTTGCCGGAAGAACTGTTTGCTTTGCGGAGTGATCAAATGGAGCGAGAGCCGGCCTATGCCCTCCTGAATACCGAAGGGACGAATCTGGCGGGAAGCATTTTACTCTCAACCACCATATTGATTGATCAGCAGGCAGCAGAGTCACCATCGCTACAAGGAAATATCTTGCTGCGTGATATGGCAGCATTTCAGAGTTCGTTTGCCGCTATGTTTTCTGGTTTGCGTGGCTACGTAACCACCCGTAACCCGAATTTCCGTGCCTATGAATATGAATCTAATCTCACGCTCAATGAAGAAGCCTGGCGCGAGTTATTAAGCCAGCGGGATCAACTGTCGGCAGAACAACAGACGCTGCTCGATGGCATTGCTGGCTATCGCCAGGAGTTTCTGGATACGATTCCAGGTGAAGTCATCGATATCATGCAGGATGATAATCGGTATCGTCTGGACTTGGCCCTGTTTCGGACGAAAGCAGTGCCGTTGACAGATGAAATGCAGCAACTGTTGCTTGAAATTACCAATAGCCAGCAAGAGGCGTTGCAGCGAGAACTTGAAAGTGGTCGAAATGCACTAATTGGTGCTCGAAGGCAGACATTAATATGGGGTGGGTTTGCGCTCGTGCTGGGTATTCTGCTGGCGATCGTATTCCGTTATACCATTGTCGGACCAGTGCGTCGGGTGACCAGCGTGGCCGAGGATATTCGCGCGGGCAACCTTGATGTTTCGGCCCAGGTTGAATCGGGCGATGAAATCGGGGTCTTTGCCGAAACGTTCAATAGTATGACCGTTCGTTTGCGTGACACCATGAACCAGATCCGCAAAGAGAAACAGCGCTCCGATAGCCTACTCAATGTGGTTATTCCGATTGGTGTCGCGCTCTCATCCGAACGCAATTTTAACCACTTGCTTGAGAATATGTTGACCGAAGCCATGACCTTTTGCCATGCTGACCGAGGCGCTATTCTGTTGCGTGAAGGCGATATGCTGCGTTTTGTGATGCTCCGGGGGATTTCCCAACAGGTGATGATGGGTGGTACATCGGGACAACTCATGACCATCGAACCGTTGCAGCTCAACCGTGATCCACAGGAAACAGAACACCCATTCTATCCATCTGCATATGCGGCAATCACAGGAGGATCAATCAATATTGCCAATATCAATCAGGATAGCGGTTTTGATGTCAGTATTATTAACCAGATCGATACCCAAAACGATTACCATACCGTGTCATTTCTCGCATTACCAATCAAAAACAATCAACAAGAGGTGCTCGGTGTGCTCGAGTTAGTCAATGCTCAGGATGCTCAATCTGGGCAGGTGATGGCATTCGATGCGAATTTACAGCAATTGATGGAGTCGTTTTCATCACTCGCAGCAGCAGCGCTGGAGGCCTATATTCGTGAACAAGAGTTGCGCCAGGAGATTCAGCAATTGCGTATCGAGATTGATGAAACGCGGCGTCAAAAGGAAGTACAAGAGATCGTCGAGACCGATTTCTTCCAGGATTTGCAAGCCAAAGCCCGACGACTACGGCGGCGTCAGAATAACCCGGAGGAGTAACGACATCGATACACAAGAAGAAAGGCCTGTATGGTAACTTCATCCCTTCCCGGTGTCCAAACACAACCAGATGCATCAACGATAGCTGCACGAAATGTGCAAAAGATACGCTACATTGATATTTTGCGCGTTATGGTGGCCTTTGCAGTCGTTTGTTCCCATGCAACAGCATCGGCTCTATCGGAAATTGATGATATCAACTCATTCAATTGGTGGATCGTTATCTTTATCAAGGCCTTTGTCTGCTGTACGCCACCTATCTTTGTGATGATCAGCGGTTCCCTCTTCTTGGAACCAGCGAAAGACGTTTCACCCACGCAGTTTTTTCGGAAACGTGCCCGAAGGTTATTGATACCGATTATTTTCTGGTCGGTCGTCTTTTTTGTGGCACGGGCAAGTCGTGATGAGTTAACCCTCCAGCAGATTCTGTCCGATATTTTTTATGGCCGTCCTTATGACCATTTGTGGTATTTATATATGCTACCGGGACTTTATCTGTTTACCCCGTCACTTCGCACCTTTCTCAAATCTGCATCACGTGATGATATGCGCTATCTGATTGTTGCCATCTTCAGTCTCGATGTACTCGTCTGGATATCTGGCTTTTTTGTGCCATTTCAAGAGAACATCTTTACGATGTTTCTGCGCTACCTGGGCTATTATGTCTGCGGCTATTATCTTGTAGCGTCGATACCCAGGCGTTTCGCTTCCGTTCGTTATTTCTCATCTATTTGGTGAGTCGTTTGTTAATGGGCATTGGCACAGGGGTGATAGTACATATGCATGGAACCGATACCATGCAGTTTTTCTATGATAATTTCAGTATCAATATCATCCTGGCATCAATTATGGTCTTTCTAATGGCGGCCAAGATAGAACCCTGGCTCAGCAAGCCAAAGATACAACCAGTGTATAAAGCGTTTAAACTGATATCCCCAACCACCCTGGGAATTTACGTTATCCATCCATTGTTTCTGGGCGGCTTCAATCTCGTCTTTGGGTTCTCGGCTGCTTCACCCATACCCTGGTTCACTATCTTCCTCAGTGCAACGGTCACCTTTATTGTGTCCTATATTGCAGTACTCATCATGATGCGCATTCCTTTGCTCAAACGAACGGTATAGCAACGGCATAGTGTATCGGTTAAGAACCTGTTTTTTAACCGTCTGTTTCTGTGTCTGGATACGGGTGAACAGCATTGATACCGTCAATGTTGCTCACCCGTTTGCTGTTTCTCGCTAGTTGATATCATGCTATCAATACACAACCATTTGCACACTGGAGAGAAGGTCTGCTACATTTTGTGTGAAACACCTTCATTCCCTGATGCTATTCTTGACTTTTCTTGCTAACGTAAGAATATTAACATTCTTTTCTCTCAAGGTATTGTCAAAAACACTTGACGAATAGCAGAAAAAACCTATAATAGAATAGAAAATAGATGGGGTTGTCTATAACGAATGTAGAGGAGCAACATTATGTGGAAGGCAATGCAGTGGTTGCAAAAAAACTTAATCTGGAGCATCCCAGCTTCTATGATTCTGGGTATTCTCATTGGTTCTCTGACTCATCCCAGCTTTTTGCGTATGACTATTATCCCACTCACCTTTTTAATGGTCTACCCCATGATGGTGAACCTCGATATTAAACGCGTGTTCTCGCCTGGTGATACCAAGTTGCAAATTGTGACGCAGGTGATGAATTTTGGCATTGTTCCTTTTCTTGGCTTTGGCATGGGATCGCTCTTTTTTGCCGATAAACCGCTCCTGATTGTTGGGCTGTTGCTCACGTCGCTGTTGCCTACGTCAGGGATGACCATCTCCTGGACCGGCTTTGCGCGGGGCAATATTCCAGCAGCAGTCAAAATGACCGTCATCGGTCTGGTAATTGGTTCGCTGGCGACCCCATTTTATCTTCAGTTTCTGGCTGGAACGATTATTGAGATACCGCTGGGAGAGGTGTTCCAGCAAATCCTCTTTATCGTGTTTCTGCCCATGGCAGCCGGGTATGCCACACAACGTTTTATTATCTGGAAAGCGGGCAAAGAAACGTATCAAAAGGTCTGGAAACCACGTTTTCCGGCCCTCTCCACGCTTGGTGTCCTGGGCATTGTGTTCGTCGCCATGGCGTTAAAAGCCGATACCATTGTGCAAAATCCGGTGATCTTGATACAGTTGTTACTGCCCCTGTTGTTGCTCTATGGTATCAACTTTGCCCTCAGTACCATTGTGGGCAAATTCTTCTTCAACCGAGGCGATGGCATCGCGCTGGTGTATGGCACGGTGATGCGCAACCTCTCGATTGCGCTGGCGATTGCGATGACTGTCTTTGGGCCGCAGGGATCCGAAATCGCGTTGATTATTGCCGTAGCCTACATTATTCAAGTGCAGGCAGCCGCCTGGTATGTCAAATTTACCGATGCCATTTTTGGTGCAGCGCCAGCTGAGGTCGCGACTCCCGCACCAGTAGCACCGTCTACCTCTCAGGGAATGTAGGCGCGGCTTGCAAGCGTTGAAGCGTTGCGTAGGGGCGTCAGCGTGCTGCGCCCACCGTCATACCTAATGGCAAGCATCGATATGAGACGTAGGTGCGGCCGTAGGGGCGTCAGCGTGCTGCGCCCACCGGCGGGACGACCGCGCATCCGGGAGCGCAGGCATCCTGCCTGCATGCAGTCGGGCACGACCGCACCGGGTCGCGGCGGGGCATCGGTATGAATCGTAGGCGCGACTGTGTAGGGGCGTCAGCGTGCTGCGCCCAACGACTGGCACGCACCGCACGTGGGTCGGACGCGAATTGGTGTGAATCGTAGAGCGAAACCGTAGTGAATCGTAGAGCGAAACCGTAGGCGCGGCTTGTAGCCGCGCAACCTGTCCACCGCAAGCGAACTGCCGGGGGTGTGGATCGTAGGCGCGGCTACAAGCCAGCCGCCTCACGAT
>JAAURD010000013.1 GCA_012034075.1 Chloroflexaceae bacterium
CGGGGGACTGGGGCGCGGTAGCGCTTGCGGGTCGTGTATCGGCTGGTTTGGGCCGCCTGCTGCAACATGCGCCGCATCGCCGCAGCGCTGGCTGGCCGGTGGTGGGCATGCACCGCCAGGCCCTGCATAATCACCGTGCTCACCGCCGGCGGCACCAGCGGGTTGACACTGTGCAGCGGTGGCAAGGGATCGGCCTGCTGGAGTGCCATCGCACTGAGCCGCGTAATGCTGCCCTCCAGCCCACGACCACTGAGCAAGCAATAGAGCGTTGCCGAGAGCGCATACAGATCGCTGCGGGCATCCGTACCGCTGCCCTGCATCTGCTCCATCGGCGCAAAGCCGGGCGTCGCCGCCATCATGCTACTACCCGCAGTCTGCTTCGAGATGCCAAAATCCAGCAGAATAATAGTGCCCTCAGCCGTCAACTTCAGGTTCTGCGGCTTAATATCACGATGCACAATACCGCGCTGGTGTAAGTAGATCAGCGCATCAAACAGCTGGTCGGCCCATTGCAGCACCTGCGCCAGCGCAAAGGGCTGGTTGCGCTGGTTCAGCAGATGCCCCAGATCATCGCCGGGGATATATTCCATCACCAGAAAGAGGCCGAACGGGTCATCGAAATAGTCCGACACATTGGGCAACCCTGGGTGGCGCAGCGGTGCCAGGATGGTTGCTTCACGCTCAAAGGCTTTGCGGGCGTTGGGGTCGGTCAACACCAGCTGTTTGAGCGCCACCGTATGCTTCAGGCGGTTATCACGCGCCTCATACACGCTGCCCATACCGCCACCGGCAATATGGCGCACAATCTCATAACGGTTGGCAATCAACGTCCCATTGGGTATCATGTTGGTCTGACCTCATGCTCTCATCCATCGGCTCATGTCGCTGACCATAGTCTACCATAGACGCATTGGCAGGGCAAGCAGCGCACACCAAAACGCGAAGCGCGGCATGCAGATTTACCATAAAGCACATGAAATACACAAATGCAATAGAAAGAGCGTAAAACATGGTCCATTACCTTTTCCATGCAACAAAAAAATGCTTACGCAAAGGCGCAAGGAGGTAATGCCACAATCACCACGGAAGCATGGGGATAATGGATAATGGATAATGGATAATTGGGTCAAACCTTTGCGGCTTTGCGTGAGGCACTATGCCTGTCTCCCCTTGTAGACTCAGGGCCGG
Source organism: Chloroflexaceae bacterium (assembly GCA_012034075.1). Lineage (GTDB taxonomy): Bacteria > Chloroflexota > Chloroflexia > Chloroflexales > Chloroflexaceae > JAAURD01. Next base: position 1,189 of record JAAURD010000013.1, read on the forward strand.
GGATGAGGGGATTTGCGCAAAACCCAAAGCCCAGCTTGCCGGCTCGGCACACTTGCGGCGTTTGTGATATGATACAAGGAGCGATGATTGCACAGCTTCTGTTTATGCTTTGCAGTGTTTTACCAGCGGGTTGCCAGAAGCGGTGAACAATGTGCCAGCGAACAACGTTTGGATCCAGACAACTGGCAGATCAGACAGCGATGCACACCCGGTCCAGCAATTGCCTGGGTGTTTTCGCGAAAGAAAGTGAGAATAACAGATGCGCATCAGCCCACGATGGAGAAAAGTGATTGGCGATCTGTGGAGCAATAAGACCCGTACCCTACTGGTGGTCATGTCCATTTTTATCGGCATTTTTGCGGTTGGCATGATTACCAGCTCACAGGTTGTGTTAGCGCGTGAGCTGCGTGATAGCTATATCAAGATGAAGCCGGCCCACGCCACCATTCGGGTGCCCAATGAGGATCGGTTTGATGATGATCTGGTGCAGACCATCCGGAATATGCCAGAAGTGGCTGATGCCGAAGGGCGCAGCACGGTGAATGTGCGCGTGCTGCTGGGCGCCGAAGATTGGCGCGATTTGCAGCTCACAGCCGTGCCGGATTATGATGACATTCGCGTCAATGTCTTTCAATCCATACGTGGGGCGACCGAACCAGATGATAAAACAATGCTGTTGGAGCGCTCGGGATTGCGGCGACTGGGCCTGAATGTTGGCGATTCGGTACTGGTGGAGCTGCCCAACGGCAAGCAGCGCACCCTGGAGATGAGCGGCGTGGTGCATGATCTGCATCAGGAGTCGACCGAATTTTCGGGCACGTTTCATGGCTATGTGACGCCCGAAACGATGGAGTGGCTGGGTGAGCCACGCGACTACAATGAGTTGCTTATACTTGTTGCCGGCGATAGCAGCGACCAGGAATATAATCGCGAGGTGGCCGAACTGGTGCGTGACAAAATCCAGAAGTCAGGGCGAAATCCGCTCTTTCCGCAGGTGCCCACGCCCGGCCAGCACCCCGCCAACGATCTTATCAGTGGGATTATTCTACTGATGGGCGCGATGGGCATTCTGTCGGTCTTTCTGAGCGGCTTCCTGGTGACCAACACGATTTCGGCGCTGCTGGCCCAGCAGATCAAGCAGATTGGCATTATGAAGTCGGTGGGCGCGCAGGGCAAGCAGATTATGCAGATGTATTTTGTGCTGGTGCTCTGTTTTGGCCTGATTGCGCTGGCCATCGCCTTGCCGCTGGCGCAGCTGGCAACGCGCGGGTTTACCGGCTATATTGCCTTTCTGCTCAATTTTGATTTGCAGCGTTTTGATGTGCCAGCGCAGATCTTTCTGGTTCAGCTGGGAATTGGCTTGATGGTGCCCTTGCTGGCAGCGTTCTTTCCTGTGCTCTTCGGCACACGGGTGACCATCCGCGAAGCGCTGAGCGCCGAAGCCAGCGCGGGCAAGTTTGGCAATAATATGATCGACCGCGTTATTCAGCAGGTGCGCGGGTTGCCCCGGCCCATGCTCATTTCGCTGCGCAATACCTTCCGCCGCAAGGGCCGCGTGGTGATGACGCTGGTGACGCTCACGCTGGGCGGCGCTATCTTTATTGCGATCTTTAGCATTCAGGATTCGCTGCTGAAGACCGTCGATGATGTGCTGGAGTCCTTGTTTAACTATGATGTGGTGATCTCGCTCGACCGCACCTATCGCGCGGATTATCTCATTTCCGAGGCCAAACGTGTGCCAGGGGTAGTTGATGCCGAGAGCTGGAACTTTGATAGTGTCCGACGCATACTGCCAGATGACCAGGAAAGCCTGAATATTACTATGTTTGCGGTGCCGCCCGAAACCAATGCTGTTCAGCCACGCATGATCGAGGGGCGCTGGCTGTTGCCCGAAGATCAAAACGCGCTGGTTATCTCCACCGGTGTGCTCAATGATGACCCCGATATTGAGGTAGGCGATGAGATTATCCTGACCATTCGTGGGCGTGAAGAGCCATGGGAAGTGGTCGGCGTAATGCAGGCGATTGGTTCCGCCCGCTGGGCCTATTCCAGCTTCGAGTATTATGGGCGCGTGGCGCGCAGCGTGGATCAGGCCAGCAATCTGCGCATTTTTACCGAGCAGCGCACGCTCGAATATCAATCGGAGGTGGCAAACCGGGTGGAAGAGCACTTCAAACGACTGGGCATCAATGTTAGCTCAACTGGCACCACAATGGAGGGGCGGCAACAGTTTGCGGCGCGGTTTCAGTTTATCGTTTCCAGTCTGCTCATTATGTCGGTGCTGATTGCGGTGGTCGGTGGTCTCGGCCTGGCGGGCACTATGAGTATGAATGTGCTAGAGCGAACGCGTGAAATTGGCGTGATGCGGGCGATTGGCGCATCCGATGGCACCGTGTTGCAGATTGTGGTTGTCGAAGGCATTGTCATCGGCTTGATCAGCTGGATGCTCGGTGCATCGCTGGCATTTCCGATCAGCAAGTTGTTGAGCGACCAGGTGGGTTTGCTCTTTTTCCGCATTCCGTTGAGCTTTAGCTTTTCGGTGACGGGCATGCTGTACTGGTTGACCATTTCGATGGTGCTGGCAGCGTTGGCGAGCTTCTTGCCCGCCTGGAGCGCATCGCGTCTGACCGTGCGTGATGTGTTGGCGTATGAGTAGGCAATGGGCAATGGTCGGGACGACCGCGCTCTAGCCGCAGGCCCTCACCCCCAGCTCCTCTTCCAAGGAGGGATGTGGGTGAATGCGGGTACTTCTTCACCCGAATTTGGTAGTAGGGGCATCAGCGTGCTGTGCCACCGGCGGGGTGTGGGGTGTGGTATGATAGGATACGGTAAATTGAAGTGGAGTGTGGCCTGATGACGTTGCTTGCGGTACACAACTTGACGCGTTATTTTGGCGCTGATCGGATTTTTAGCCAGGTGAGCTTTCAGCTTGCCAGGGGCGAAAAAGTCGCGCTGGTCGGTGTCAATGGGGCTGGGAAGAGTACCCTGCTCAAAATTATTGCCAACATGCTGCTACCGGATGACGGTCAGGTGCAGTTGGCGCGTGGCTGCCGGCTGGCCTATTTAGCGCAGGAGGCGCGTTTTGAAAGCGAGCACAGCCTGTGGCACGAGATGGAAGCGGCGTTTGCGTATGTGCGCACGCTGGAGGCGGAGATACGCCAGCTTGAGACCCAGATTGCCGATACCGAGGCGGACGGGTGGGAAGCGGCGATGGAGCGGTATGGGAGCTTGAGCGAGCGGTTTGAACTGGCCGGTGGCTATCACGTGGAGCAACGCATTGAAAGCACCCTGCATAGCCTGGGGTTTCAGGCTTCACAGTACAATCAGCCGGTCACGCAGTTGAGCGGGGGCCAGAAGACGCGGGCGGCGTTGGCGCAGACGCTGCTCTCTGACCCCGATTTGCTGTTGCTGGATGAGCCAACCAACCACCTGGATCTGGCGACGCTGGAATGGCTGGAAGGTTTTTTGCAGACCTGGCACGGCACGCTGCTGGTCACCTCGCACGACCGCTATTTTCTCGATAGGGTCACGCGGCGCACACTGGATATGGAGTTTGGTCGGCTGGAAGATTACCCGGCGGGCTATCAGCACTTCCTGGAACTGAAGGCCGAACGGTTAGAACGGCAGTTGAAAGAGTATAACGCGCAGCAAGCCTATATCGCCCGGACCGAGGAATTTATCCGTCGCTATCGAGCCGGCCAGCGTTCCAAGGAGGCGCAGGGGCGCGAAAAACGGCTCAATCGCTTTAAGGCCGAGGAGCTGATCAACCGGCCGCAGCAACAGCGGCAGCTGAGCCTGGGGCTTGCCAGCCAGACCCGCAGCGGCGACCGGGTGCTCACGCTGCGTGAGCTGAAAGTGGGCTATGCCGAACAGCGGGGCAATGCACAACACCAGCATGTCCTGCTCCATGCCAGCCGCCTGGAGATGCTGCGGGGTGAACGCATCGGCATTCTGGGACCTAATGGCAGCGGCAAGACGACGCTGTTACGCACGCTGGTGCAGCAGCTTGAGCCATTGCAGGGGGTCTTTCAGCTGGGGCACAATGTATCCGTCGGGTACTATGCGCAGGGCCATGAGGGGCTGAACCTGGAAAACACGGTGCTGGCTGAGCTGATGCGGGTGAAACGTCAGATCACCGAGGAGACCGCTCGCAATCTGCTAGGGCGGTTTCTCTTTAGCGGTGATGATGTCTTTAAACGTGTTGGTGACCTGAGCGGTGGTGAACGCAACCGCGTTGCGCTGGCGCAACTGACGCTTCAATCAGCCAACCTGCTGATGATGGATGAGCCGACCAACCATCTGGATATTAGCGCCCGTGAGGCGCTTGAGGATGTCTTGAAAGGCTATGCTGGGAGCATTCTGTTTGTCTCGCATGATCGCTTTTTTATGGATGCGCTGGCGGATAAACTCTGGGTGGTGCAGGCGGGTCAGTTGGTTGCATATGATGGGAACTATACCGCGTACCAGGCCTGGAAAACCAGCAGCAGCAGCAGAACGTGGCAGCACGGGCGGCGATAAACGATAGCCGTGGCAAAACCAGCACGGCCAGTCAGCCATCTAGCGAAGAGAAGCAGCGGCGTCAGCAGATCACGCGTCTGGAGAGCGAGGTTGAGCGATTGGAGCAGAAACTCGCGCAGATCGAGGCCGCACTGGAAGAGGCCAGCGCAAGCCAGAATGTGGAACAAATTACGGCACTGGGGCTGGAACACACGCAACTACAAGATCAGATTAACCAGCGTTATGAAGATTGGGCAACGTTGGTTGAAACAACGGAGTATGATGCATGAATGAAGACATAAACCTGCCAATGATGCAGACACTGCTTGATGCACTGCCGGTTCCGGTGCAGTTGTACCAACCGGAAGGACTGATGATTGCCACCAATCGCGCCAGCGAGGCATTCTGGGGCGCACCGCGCGATGTTCTGGTGGGCCAGTTTAATATGCTTACTGATTCGCAAAATATCGAACTGGGCGTGCCGGCGATTTTTGAACGGGTGATACAAGGGGAGGTGGTGCAGCTGCCGCCGGCGTTTTATGATTCGACCCAACTGGAGGGCATGGAGCAGAGTGGCTCAGCACGCTGGGTCACCGTCACCTACTTTCCGGTGACCGACCCAGCGGGCCAGCTGCAAGCCATCGGTGTGATGCACCGTGATGTGAGCAGCGAGATGGCGCAGCAAGCGTCGATTGAGGTAGCCCAGCAGGAGATTGCGTCGCAACGGTCGCTGATTGCGTCATTGGAAGCAGCACAGCGCCAAATCCAAGAGCAGGCCAGCATCATTCGCGAACTCTCCAGCCCCATTTCGCAAATCTGGGAGGGCGTGCTGGTCGCGCCAGTGGTGGGTTCGCTAGATGCTAACCGCGCAACGATGATCACCGAGAACCTGCTGGAGGCGATTGTGCAGTATCAGGCCGATATTGTGATACTGGATATTACCGGGGTGCCGCTGGTGGATACGCAGGTTGCGAGCTACCTGGTAACGACAACGAGTGCATGTAAACTGCTGGGTAGCCGCGTGGTGCTGGTGGGCATTGGCGGCGAGATTGCCCAGACGATTGTGCATCTGGGCGTTGATCTGACGGGTATCATCACGCTGTCGGATTTGCGGGCGGGCATTCTCTGGGCGTTTGAACGGCTTGGCTTGCAGGTAACGCGACAGCTCGCGCCGGTAGCCCATCAACAGCGAGCAACAAGCGCGCGGGGGGTTGCGAAAAAGGGGTAAGACGCACATGGCAAGCATCGATATAAGACGTAGGTGGGCTTGTAGCCGCACAGCGGTCGGCACCCGCACCGAGTCGGACGCACGCCAAGCACGCACGTGTACCCTGAGGAGGTGCAAGATCGTCGGTGCGGCTTGCAGCCGCACCGCGGTCGGGACGACCGCACGCAGGTCGGACGCGGGTCGCATGAACGTGCGGAGTGCCCGACGACCGCACCGGGTCGGCGGTGCGGCGGTATGGAGACATCTTTTGCGGTGGAAAGGGAGCGCGGCTCCAAGCCGCGCCTACAGCCTCTAGCGGTCGGGCACTCCAAGTGCTATCAAAGCGCATACCAGTGATCACCGCGAATGGCGTATTACACGTGATGACCGGATGCTCCGAATGGAACGCTTTGGGGGAAAAGAACCGGTAATCGCGTTTGTTTAACAAACGAAACGTGTCTTTTCTCGTGATACAATAAGGGTATCATTAGGCGTCAACAACCGTTACGTTCGTTGCGTTGCGCTGAATGCATGGCAACGACCATATCAACTGGGAGTTGACCAAACCAAAAGGAGAGCACAATGATGAAACTGCGAGTATCGTCTGGAACGCAAAACCGCAACCATTCCCATTCAACCATGGTCTGGTTGGTTGCTACCGTATTGACGCTACTGGTGCTGCTAGGGGCGACCTGCACCGCACCAGTTGCTGCAATGACGGCTCACCCGGTCTCCCATGGGCGGATTACAGGGACGGTGATCAATCAAAGCACCGGTGCACCAGCTCCTGGGATTGCGGTCGATGTAGGTGGACGGGTTGTCTACAGCGATCGGCATGGGAATTATGAACGGAATTTGCTACCGGCTGGTGATTATACGGTAGCGCTGGTGGTAGCACCGGAATATGGTATTCCGGCTCAAGATCCGTTAACACTCACGGTTGAAGAAGAGAGCACGGTGGTGCAGCATCTCTTCTTTACGCAGACGGGTGAACGACCAGCACCATCTGAGAATCCTGAAGTCGATCCCAATGCATCGCTGCCGCCACCGCGCATTGCAGTGGTTCAGCCCGGCGAAACCCGATGGGTCGAAGTGGGCGCAGGCATCGGGGTCTTTTTTACCAGTGATGACCTGGATCAACAAATCACACTCAAAACACAGCTTGTCAGTCCTGATGCGGTACCACCACCCAACCCGGGCGAATCATTTGTAGGCAATCTTACGCAGGTGTTTGTGTTGGATGCGCAGGGTGATATCGTGCCCGATGTGACCTTTGAAAACCCGATTGAAATACATTTCCCCGGTCTCGCTGGTCTTGCACCAGAAGACCAACCCGAATCATTGACAGTCTCCTACTACGACCCGGAACTCGGTGTCTGGATCAATATGCCGACGGTCGTGCTGCTCAATGGCAATATATCCGGCTTTACGCGCCATCTGACGCTGTTTGCACTCTCACTGCCAGATGACGAAGCTGATAGCGGGAGTGGCTCATAGATCTGGTAGCTCTACTGGTCGTGGAGCGATGTGCATGGTGTGGTACTATTCGATCACACCATGCAGTTGTTTTTGCCGCAAATCAACCCGAACACAGAGAACGAAAACGAAGCCAGATGAAATGAGCTTTGATGATGCAGAACCCGCATATCCAGCGCGAATCGAGCCAACCAGCAAACGCCGATCCAGTGGATCGTCCAGAGACACCAGGCAATGACCTTGAGATGGAGAGCCTCTTACCAACGCTCATTCCATACATTCCACCAACCCTGCTGCATGATCTCATCAATGATCCAGCTATCCCGCTTGATCCATCAGACGCCCGTTTTCCCGCTACGGTGCTCTTTGCCGATGTATCGGGCTTCACCGCACTCACCGAAGCCCTTTCGCAACAGGGGACACAGGGTGCAGAAGAGCTGACCCGTCTGCTCAATACCTATTTTGAGCGCATGATCGACCTGCTTGAAGCTGAAGGCGGCGAAATCGCCAAGTTTAGCGGCGATGCGTTGACCGTTCTCTTTCCGGCTACTGACGAACCGCTACCATATACCCTGCAACGAGCAATACAGGCGGCCGAAGCAATGCAAGCGGCGATGACCGACTTTGCTGCGCTACCCACCAGTGTGGGCAATGCCAGCCTGACGATGCGCATTGGCATTGGTGTAGGCGAAGTGGTTGCATTGCAAGTGGGCGGCATGTTTGGTCGCTGGGAATATGTTGTTGCGGGTGACCCTTTGCGTCAGGTAGCCGAGGCCGAAGGACGTGCTGCCCGTGGCGAAACCTGCCTCAGCCCCCAAGCCAATGCGCTCTCGCTGCCTGGGCCACGGGTCGCGCGACAGCTGGTGCGGCCTGCCTGGTCATCCGCCGATGAGGTGATGATCATTGAGTCGGTGCTCCGTCGGTATATTCCTAGCTCGGTGCTTGGCTGGTTGGATGCCGGCCTTCGTGAATGGATGGCGGTCCTTCGTCCAATGAACGTGCTATTTATTGGTATTGGTGGCCTGGATTACACCTGTTCAACCGTAACGCACACGCTCCATACCCTGATTCAGGCAGTGCAGGAGACCGTCTATCGGTATGAGGGGACGTTGAACAAAGTCGTGGTGGATGATAAAGGTACGGTTCTACTGGTGCTTTTTGGTGCGCCCCCGCTGGCACATCAGGATGACTGCGAACGGGCGGTTCGCTGTGCTCTTGACATGCATACGCAGGCATACCAGGGAGACCTTGCATCGCTGCATATTGAAATGAATATTGGTATTGCCAGTGGTTGGGTGTTTGCTGGCCCCGTCGGTGGTCGCACGCGCCGCGAATATACCGCTATTGGCGATGCGGTGAATCTGGCTGCACGTTTGATGGGCAAAGCATCTACGATGGGCGGTATCCTCAGCGATTTTGAAACCTATCGTCAGACTCGTCAGCGGGTTCATTTTGAAGCACTGGCACCGCTACGTCTGAAAGGCAAAACCGGCTTTATTCGAGTTTATCGACCGATGCCAAACGATCCTGCAACCAGTCACACGCACGAAACACAGCCGTTTATGCGTACCTTGGTCGGCAATGATCAGGTCTTGATTGGTCGTCGGCAGGAGGTTGATCGGTTAACCCACGCGCTTGAACAGCTACAGGCTGGACAGGGTCACATTATGGTTGTCGAGGGCGAGGCCGGCATGGGGAAATCACGTTTGATCCTTGAACTCAAACGTCTCGCCATTGAATATGGTCTCACTGGCCTGATCGGCAGTGGACAGAGTATTGAACAACAGACATCGTATCGTGCCTGGCGCGAAGTGCTCACCTCCTATTTTGGTCTTGATGCCGTTACCAACCGCGAAGAACGACAGCATCGGGTGATCCAGCTCGTTCAGGAGATGTTGCCAGAGCAACATGCGCGTCTGCCGCTGCTCAATGATCTGCTGAACCTGAATCTGCCCGAAACCGACCTGACAGCTTCACTCGACCCATCACTGCGTCAGCAAAACATCACGTTATTGCTTATCGCCCTGCTGCAAGCCTGGACCCAGGAACGTCCTTTGGTGCTGGTGCTGGAAGATGCGCACTGGCTCGATAGCCTCTCCTGGGATCTGGCGGTTCAGTGGGTACGCACCCTGGTTGCCTCGCGGATTCGGCTGCTGCTGGTGTTTGTATTGCGCCCAGTAGAACCGCATACGGTGGCTGCGCGTTCACTCCAGGCAGTCTATCACGCAGGTCTCGTCGAGACGCTCCGTCTGGAAGAGCTGTCACCCGAAGAAACGGTTGAGCTGGTCACTGCTCGCCTTGGTCTGGCGGCTGGTGATCTGCCGGCCGCGCTTGCCGATCTGGTTTACCAACGTGCTGGGGGCAACCCGTTTTTTGCCGAGGAGCTGATCTTTACCCTGCGTGATCGCGGTATTATCACGGTACAGCCGATGAACGAGCCAGATGATCAGAGCGATCATGCTCAGCCACAGCGATGTGTATGCCATATCACGGGTGACCTGGAACATGCCACCAGCACGTTACCTAATACGCTTCAGGGTTTGCTCCTTGCCCGTATCGATCATCTCACGCCTGAACGCCAACTGGTGCTGAAAGTTGGTTCGGTGATTGGTCGTACCTTTCCCTACCCGACGATGCATTACGTGGTGCAATTACACACTGATATGGGTGATGCCCTGCTTCAGGCACACCTTGCTGCACTTGCCAATCTCGATCTGACGCCTATCGATCAGTCGGATGAGACGGCCCAAACCTACATGTTCAAACATATTCTCACACAGCAGGTAGCCTACCAAACGCTGCTCTATGCCCAGCGGCGACAGCTCCATACCAGTGTAGCGCAGTGGTATGAATGGACCTACCAGTCCCATGGCGAATCAGCTGAGTCAAATGGCATGTCTTCTGATCTGGCCCCCTACTACCCGCTCATGGTCCATCACTATCATTATGCCGAGGACTATGAACGCGAACGCTCCTATGCCCGTTTGAGCGGAGAACAGGCGGCTGCCCAGTTTGCCAATACCGAGGCTGTCGTTTATCTGAGTCGGGCGCTTGCGCTCACCCCCGAAATGGACTATGCCGAACGCTATGATATCCTCCGTGTGCGCGAACGAGTCTATGATTTGCAAGGTGCGCGTGATCTCCAGCAGCACGACCTGTCAGCCCTGCAACTGCTGGCAGAACAGCTCAACGATGATCAACGACGGGGTGCGGTTGCCCTGCGCCGTGCCAACTATGCCGAGGTGACCGGCGATTACCCTGCATCCATCGAAGCAGCCCAGCAGGCTATTCAACTCACCGAACATCTGGAGCATCGTGTACTCCAGGCCGATGGGTATGTCCAGTGGGGCATGGCGCTGTGGCGTCAGGGCATGTATCCTGAAGCACGGAAACAGCTCAAACAGGCCTATCAGCTAGCACAACAGTCAGGTATTGCCCGTATCCAGGCCGATAGCTTGCGCATGCTTGGCAATATTGCGGCCGGCCAGAGTGACTATACCAGTGCAACGCGCTATTACACCCAATCTTTGGAGCAGTACCGCACTGCTGGTGACCGTCTGGGTGAGAGCAAAGTTCTGAATACGCTTGGCGCCGTTGCCGCCGAACAGGGCGATTATGCCGGTGCCCGATTGTCGTTTGAGCAGTATCTACACCTCTGCCGTACCATGGGTGATCGTGTGGGCGAAAATAAGGCGCTGATCAATCTGGGCGTTGTTTCTTCACTGCTGGGTGACTATGACGCTGCGTTGGCCTCGTTCAATGATGCCCTGCTGCTGTCACGGGCGCTGGGTCATCGTTGGGGCGAGAGTTGGACGACCCTGAATATTGGGTTGCTCTATCACCATCTGGGTGATCATCAAACGGCCTATGAACGCAGCCAGCAGGCGCTGGAACTGGCGCAGGAGATAGGCGACCGCAACAGTCAGTGTTATGCATTGATGTTTCTGGGCCATGCACTGGTGGGTTCAGGCTGCTTCGATGAGGCCGCCCAATACTACCAGCAGGCTATCGATTTACGCCATCAACTGGGCCAGCTGAACCTGGCGATTGCGCCGCTGGCGGGTCTCGCGCGGGCATTGATGGCACAAGGAAACGTTGACCAGGCACGTACACTGGTCGAAGAAGTACGCAACTATCTTCTGCATGAAACCTTGCCGCTCACGGATGAACCGGTGCGGGTCTACCTCACCTGTTATCAGGTTCTCCGGCACGGTCATGACCCCCATGCGAGTGAGCTATTGCAGCAAGCGCACCAGCTGTTGCTTACCCACGCCGAACGCATCAAAGACGAAACGATGCGTCAGTTGTTTCTGTCGAACATTCGGGCACATCGTGATCTCCTCGACGAGATCAATGAAGCAGCAACACCGGCATCATAACTATCTGCCGTTCCATAGAGGGCGCAGCACGCTGCACCCCTACAACTGGACAGCTTATACCAAATTCGGTTCATCGATAAAGATAGACTGATTCCGTATGATACCAAATTCGGTTCATCGATATGAAACGTAGCTGCGGCTTGTAGCCTGCTTTGTAGGGGCGCAGCGCGCTGCGCCTCGTTCGATCAAAGTGCATACCAGTGATCACCCGAATTTGGTATCAGACGGAGGTGCGGCTTGCAGCCGCACAGCGGTCGGCACGACCGCACGCGAGGCGCGAACGTCGTAGGCGCGACTTGCCGCCGCACGCGCCAGTTGCACGCAGGCGTTCCGCGTCAAATACCAGTGATCACCTGAATTTGGTATTATTCGCGCCGTTTCAGTCGGTGATGCTCATAGAGATTCAGTACTGCTGCACCAAGCATGACCAGCATGCCCAGAAGCGTACCCCAGAGTCCATACTGGGTATGAATACCAATCTCCGGGTTGCCAAGTGCTTCTGAAGATTCGCTGCCTGCTTCACCTGGTAAACCAGAAAGAAGCCGAAAGCCGGCAACAACGAACCCAATGAGCACCAGGGCAATGACTCCATAGGAACCGATTGCTATCTTCAGGCGAGCACGAGCCATCAATAAGACCAGGCCGAGGCTTGCGAGAGCGATAAGTGGCATAACAAACAGCTCTGACATGCCTGGGAGACTTACATTGATGTGTGGTAAGGAGATGCCTGCTGCCAGCTTATAGCCACTAAAGGCAATCACTGGTCGGCCCTGGCACGATACCATCAGCCAAGGCAAAAAGAAACAGATAAAGACCATCATAGCAGCAACACCGATAATTTGGTTGCTGCGGGGTACTGTGACCAGTAGGCGGTTGGCAGCTGTATTGCTGTTCATCGGTGGCGCTGATGAGTCTCCCGATGACGCAACGGTCGGTGGTGATTTGTTGTTGCCTTGTGGTACGGGCAGGGGAGCAGCGAAACCAGAGCTGACCGGTGTTGGAGGCTGGTTTCTAGCGACGGTACCTGGTGCAGTAGGGGACGAACGATCCCACTTGCCCAATGTCCATACCGCTCCCACAACGATACTGAGCATCGCCAGCATCGCCAACCAGAAGCCAGACAGCCAGAAGACGACACCGGTTTGTCGGACTTCACCGCTGGCTGGATCAATCAAAGCACCATCGCCAAAGCGGATCATGGTCGTCCCGGTTTCGATTGCCACCATATCGCCAATAAGCCAGATCAGACCAAGTGACACCAGTGTTACTGCCCCCAGGCCCAGCAGTGTCAGGCTGCCCATTTGACGACGCATTTTTCGCATTTGTACCAGGGTGACCAATATCAGTGCCCCGGTCGCGGTGACTGGCAGTAAGCCAAGGAGGGGTGAACCTTGAAATGCCAGTGGTTGATCGGTGCGCAAACCTGTTTCCACGGTACTGCCGAGCAAGAGCTGCCAGCCAGACAGGGTGTCTTGTGCTACGTTTGTAGTAATGACAAGCCATGGCAAAAAATGGCGATGAACGTGAGCAGCGCAGCAATTATCACCAGTTTATAGCCATTGGGGATAGCACCCAGGTGCCGCCCCAGAAGAGGGCCAGTTTCAGCAAGCTGTCGCTCTAGCTGGGCAATATCACGGTCAAGCTGATCGATCCGTTGGTTCGATGCGTCAATCCGTGTGAGCATATCCTGAAGGGCTGGCTCGTCGGGACGCACCGTTGCTACCTGCTGTCCCAATGTTGCGGTGAGCACTGGCATTTGGCGCTCAATATCGGCTTCCTGTTGTCTCTGCGTTTGCTGCTCAGCTTGCACCGCCTGCACATGTTCCTGAATAGCTTCGATGACCCGTTGCTCTTGCTGTTGCAACTGTTCGATCTGTTGATCATACTGATCCAATTGCACCAGGAGCGTTTGCACTGGCGTATCACTTGGATGTGCAGATACGGTGGTTGCGTCAGCGTCTGTTGCTGCCGTTGCTGGCGTATCACTGGCTTGTGCGGATACGGTGGTTGCGTCAGCGTCTGCTGCTGCCATTGCTGGCGTATCACTGGCTTGTGCTGGTGCCGCTGTTGCGTCATCTGCTGGTGCGTCTGTATCGGACGATGGCGCACTCGCTCCTGCCTGTTCGCTGGAGCTGCCATTGTTCTTATCCGGCGTTGACGCGTTCACGCCATCGTCACTGACAACTGCTGGCCCTGCTGATAGCATCGAAGCGTTCAATGCCACAATGTGTCGTGGGTCAAGCGTATCATCTGTCGTCATCATTTCCGACAACCGTGTCTGGAGGCTCTTTTTCTGGCCTTCAATATGCACAATACGATCGCATATACCCCGCTGGAGCCGCTGTTGGAGCACCTCCTGGCGCTGTATGATGGCTTGCTGATATGCCATCGTATGTGCTATCTTAACCCGTTGCTGTTGCAGATCGCGCAAAAGTCCCAGCGTTTCAGCATAATCGACATGCTCAACCGCCAGTTGCAGGGTTTGCGCTCCCAGGGCAAGCAGTGCGCGTTCACGCTCCTGATGCAGTGCCTGGCGCTCCTGCTTCCATTGATCCAGTTTGGCGTGCCATTTGTTGATGTTTAGGCGAAAACGGAGCCGTTCTGAGAAACCCGGCCGCCCCACTGATGAGGTCGGCTTCGTATCAGACACCGTGCTCGCGGTATCCCGCAGCCATGGCGGAACTGGCTCGCCCAATGTTCTGGCCGGTGCTCCCACAACCGATGTGCCGATCAATGAATCCACTGACGGGGCTGAGCCATCGGCGGGGTGAAGCGCTACCCGAGGTGGTGCCTGTACCGCTGATTGGGTGGCAATTGCCTGAGCGTGACCTGTGGCAACCGGTGAATGCGCATCGGTCGGGGTGTGATCGGTTTTGGCTGGTGGCGGTGCTGGAGTCGGCTGATTCGTTGGTTGCGGTAATGGTGAGCCTTCGAGCGGGAGCGGTGGTGGCGGGAGCGGTTCTGACCGTGGTGCGGGGAGCGTCGCCAGAGCTTCCTGCGCCCAACGTCCCTGCTGGGTATAAGGGTTGATCGCAATCGCGCGTTCCAGACAGGTGCGTCGTTCATGGTCACTGGGTACTGCACGTGCAAGCCATAGCCATGCTTTCTGATTCTTAGGATCGACCTGGGTTGCTTGAATCAGGAGATTGGTTGCCGTACCCTGATCACCAGCCTGGTAGGCTGCGACACCACGTTTGGTCAGGTCATCAGCTTTACTCATCGTACTCTCTCTCACAAAAAGATCGGTTCACCACGGAGACACAGAGAGATTGGGGCACGGGCCACCCGATGTATGGCGGCATCCACACAAAAAGATCGGTTCACCACAAAGAACACAAAGAACACAAAGGTCTCACAAAGATCGTCCTACAACATTTACACCGTTATCATACCACACCTGGCGGCATCAAACCACCGGCACAACAAACATATCCACCGTCGCCCCTCACCCCCGGCCCCTCTCCCAAGGATGGGAGAGAGTAGACGATGCCAGCAAGCCACACCTACGCTCTGAATCGGTGATGTGTTGGCACTATGTTGTTAAAAACGATGGGTTTTATGGTACTCGGAGCAATCCGGTGAGAACGTCGTGTAATCCCGTGCGTGCGAGCATCACCGGATCGGTAAAAAGGTTTCGGCGGGGGCATCAGCTATGACGTGGCCGCTTTCCATCATCACAATGCGATCAGCCCAGGTACGGGCAGTGTGCAAATCATGGGTTGCCAGCAGCACGGCCTTGCCCTGAGTGACGAACTGTTCAAAAATCGTAATCATCTGTTGCCGCATCCAGGGATCGAGATTCGCCAGGGCTTCGTCCGCGAGCAGCACCAGTGGCTCCATCGCCAGCACACCGGCCAGGGCCACGCGAGCCTTTTCGCCACCACTCAAGGTATGGGTTGGCCGTTCAAGCAAATCGGTTACGCCACACTGTTCAGCGGCTATGGTAACTCGCTGGTGGGCTGCTTCGGCGCTGAGACCGAGATTGAGTGGCCCGAAGCTGATATCCTGGGCGACACTGGCGCTAAAGAGTTGGTCATCCGGGTGTTGGAAGATGAGACCAACCTGGCGCCGCCATTCACGGAGTACGTGCTGCTGGTAGCCCATAGGTTGGCCGGCAACGTGTACCTGTCCCCGGTCGGGACGGAGAATGCCATTTGCATGCAGGAGCAGGGTTGATTTTCCTGAGCCATTGCGTCCAATCAAGGCGACTTTCTGTCCAGCGTTCAGGTGGAGGGTTGCACCATTCAGGACGGGCTTTGGATACCCAGGGTAGCAATAGAACAGGTTATCCAGCTCCAAGAGAACGGTCACGAGAGGTACCACGCCAGCAGCAAGCTGACTGCTATGGCTGCGCCCAGGCCATAGACAAGCCGACTGTGTTGATAGTTCAGCGGTAACACGCGCAGATCACCAGCGTAGCCACGGCTCTCCAGGGCGGTTTGCATGCGTGTGCTGCGCTGGTAGGCATCAATAAACAGCCGACTTGCGAGCAGCCCGCTACTGCGCAGTGCCGCACGCCGGGTGGCATAACCCAGTCGGCTCTGCTGGGCGGTGTGCATGCGCTGCAGGCTTTCGAGCAACACAAACACAAAGCGATACATCACCGTGATCAGATCAATGAGCACAATGGGGAGACGTAGTCTTCGCAACAGGTCAACCAGATCGATCAGCGGTGTTGTCAATGCCAACAGATTCATGGTTGCAGCACAGCCAAGCGCACGTGTTACCAGCAGTGCGGCCAGTGCGCGTGACTCGGCATTGCTGCTCACCCAGAGTGGCCCGAACTGTATACTCTGGAATGAGGCCGGTGGTGCAACCAGGCTCAAGCTCATCGCTACGCCTACGACGGCCAGCAGCAGGAAGAGTCCTTCGGTGAGCAGCAGACGCCCGACCATGACTGCTGGCAAGCCGGCCCAGATGATTGCCAGACCAGCCATCCAGAGTACTGCTACCAGACCGACAGCAGGTCGGTCAAGCAGCAGGCACAGACCAATAACAAGACCGCTTAACGCCACCTTCTGGGCCGGGTCGATGAACCGGATACGGCTCATATAGGCATAACGGTCGATTAGATGCATCGTCTATTCATGGTCATGTTCGGAAAGGTGTTGTTTGCGCCGAGCCTCACCGCGCTTGAACCCAAAGTAGTAGCCAATAAAACCAGCTCCCAGGGCAGCTTGCAAGGCAAACAACAGGCTTTCGGTCTCGCCGCCGGGTGGTTCCCAGAAGGGTGCAAACCATGGTTCGACATCTGGATTGATTGCCGTGATAACTGCTTCGGCGGAACCATCGGCCCCCCCAAACTCTGACTCTGGATGGAGCAAGAGCGGTACAATCGCCAGAATAACCACACCCAGGAACAGCAACCAGATCACTGTGCTGCTCAGAATACGCGATGTTGATGATGATTGCATGGGTTATGCTCCTTGCACGCCAAGCGTTTGCATTTCACGCGGTGCGTTGCCGAGCAACGCGTTGAAGATGATCACCGTTAAGAGACCTTCGCTGATTGCCAGCGGAATCTGGGTTATCGCAAAGACCGCCCCAAACTCAATGAATGAGGCCATAAAACCGCCAATTGGGTCGGGGTAGGCCAGGGCAAGTTGCACCGATGTCGTCACATAGGTCATCAGATTAGCCAGCGCGGCTGCAAGAAAGATGACCAGCCAGATGGGTACACGACCGTGCAAGCCTTTCCAGATACCCCAGGCGACCAGCGGGCCAACAATGCCCATACTGACGGTGTTGGCTCCGAGGGTTGTGAGGCCACCATGGGCGAGTAGCAGCGCCTGAAAAACCAACACGAGTGATCCCAGGACACTCATCACGAAGGGTCCAAAGAGAATAGCGCCGAGACCAGTACCGGTCGGGTGGCTGCTAGACCCGGTGACGCTGGGTATTTTCAGAGCACTGAGGACAAAGGCAAACGCACCCGATACACCAAGCAGCAAGCGGGTTTCGGGTTTTTCTGCAACCAGACGGGTAATCTGCCGAAATCCGATGATCCAGAAGGGAATAGCCACAGCAAACCAGAAGGCGGCCCAGAGTGGCGGCAAAAATCCCTCCATAATGTGCATGTTCAGGGGTGCGTTGGGGAGACCATCGGTTTGACCGGTCTGGCCGGCCCAGGCGATGTGCCCACTGATGAGCAGGAGTGCCAGCACACCCCAACCAACCTGGGCGTAGCGTTGCCGATAGAAACGTTTGTTCATCTTTTTGCTTCCTTTTTCAATCCACAAAAAAACCGACCATGCCTGCGGTCGGTATGTACACCAGCGACTGGTTGCACACGCAACGCTGCATCCAAAGCAGCGAAGATGATATACGGGTGTCGTTGGACAATCTTCGATACCCGATCCGCGAGGCGATGAAGATGTGGAAACGGTAGGCGACCTGGCTTGACCTGGCGCATGCAGAGAGACTCCATGCGATAAGCCTTACAGTTGCGGGACAGCACCGGACTTGCACCGGTTTCGCATTTCAGCCCGACCATCCGGGGTACGGGCACCGTTCCCAACGTCTATTCAGATGTTGTATCTGGCAGCGATTATAGCATAGCCTGCGTTTTCTGTCGAACTGCTACGCTTTCCGAACCGACTGGACAAGAGCAACCGCAGCAAAAAGGAGTTTCTGGTCCAGAGCATAGCTTTGTCCAACAACTAACTATCATGCATGCTGTCGATAATGCGTTGGAAATTTTCAAAGGGCTGAGCGCCCATCAACGGCTGACCATTGATCAGAAAGGTTGGTGTGCTCTGTACACCCATACCCTGGGCTATTGCAGTCTCTTGTTGGACCAGATCGGTATAGCGGCCTGAATCAAGGCATTCATGAAACGCTTCGGTATCCAGTTCGAGTTCGCTGGCAAACTGCTTGAGTTGATCTTTGCTAAAGCCGCGTTGTTGTTCTATCGCAACCCATTCAACCAGACGGTCGTGGTAGGGCCAGAAGGCATCTTGTTCGGCAGCGCACTCGCTGGCTTCAGCAGCCCAGTTAGATGCCTCGCCGAGGAAAACAAAGTGCTGATAGCCAAAGCGAACGACCCCATTTTCAATATAGTGTTCATCGATCTGTTGACCAGCGTCCACCGCAAAGCGACTGCAATAGGGGCATTGAAAATCGCTAAACTCAACTATCGTGACCGGGGCATCGGGATCTCCCTTAAAATGACGGGTTGACTCAACGACAATATCCATCAACTGATTCTGTGTCGGGACATTATTGGTAGATGCCGTTTCCGTTGTGGTGGTGGTTGCGGTCGGGCCTTGAGCCGTCTGGACCGTTGTGGATGAGCCACCAAGATAACCAATCATGACCCCAATAACAAACATGACGGCGCCGACAATGATCGTTTGTGCTTTCATCCAGTTGGATTCTCCTGATAGAGCACGAGACACGCGCGTTCACCCGAAGGTTCCCGCCAATAGGAACCAATCCTATTTTTCTCTTCATTCAGTATACCAGTTTTTGTTCTTGTGCGCAGTTAGAGCTACGTCAAAGTCAGCAAAACACCGATGAATCGTGAGGATCTTTGCACATACGTAGGTGTAATCTGATACAACACCAGCGTCCGAGAGACCAGCACCCCAAAAACGAACACAACGAGACGTTGGTGCGTGTGTTGGGAGAGACCGGTGAGGCACTCCACAAAGAGGGTCTCGATTTCCGTCCGTCATTCCTGGAGGTCACCTCCAGCACTTCGGGGTGGAGGCACCAGGCAATCACGTTATACCAAATGGCAAGCATCGATATGCGATGGAGGTGCGGCTTGCAGCCGCACAGCGGTCGGGACGACCGCACGCACGTATCAGACGGAGGTACAATTTGCCGCCTGCTTTGGAGGGCGCAGCGCGTGCAGGCAGGATACCTGCGCTCCAGCGCATACCAGTGATCACCCGAATGTGGTATTATACATGCCGGAATCGAACCACTGCTGTAAGATATTGCAGCATTGCGTTAATCCGTGCCGAAATTCCTTCACGGATCAACGGATCAGACGTAGGTGCGGCTTGCAGCCGCACGCGCTCTCATATCGAATCCAAACGTGCGCCGCCAGGGTCCTCAGGACAGCAGGTTCTGTGCCAATTTCGGCAATCATTTCTGCAATGCTGTAATATGATCCATCCGAGCCACGGGTACCGTCCCTTTTATCGCTACCAGATACAAATCGCTCATCTGTTCGCAATATAACACAGATGAACCAGATTGAACGCCGAACGTTGAACGTCGTACAGAATGCAGTTGTTACCCGTGTGCGCTGAGGATGCTATAATAGAGCGATAGCAGAAACGTCTCAGACTTGCTGGATGGCAACTCTCTCAGATATGGTTCTGAGAGGAAACGATATCAGAAGCTCTTGCTCCTCAACAACGGAGAAGTTATGCCCGAATATCATTTTCGGATATCGGAACTACCCGAAACCGAACGACCACGTGAACGCTTACGCAATCAAGGAGCAGAGGCCCTTTCGGATGCTGAACTGCTGGCTATTCTGCTGCGTGTTGGCATGACTGGAGTCAATGTCATCGAACTTGCGCAACAGATCCTGATGGAATATGGTGGTTGGCGTGGTCTCCAATCCTCTCATTTTGATGATGTTTGCCGTCGGAAGGGGATGGGCGAAGCCAAAACAGCGCAACTCAAAGCTGCCCTGGAAATTGGCCGGCGGCTGGCGATGCTTGGGTTTGAATCTGGTACGCAGATCAAATCTCCAACGGACGTCGCCCAACTGTTGCAAATCGAGATGAGTCATCTCGATCAAGAACACCTTCGTGTCGTCTGTCTCGATATCAAAAATCGCCTGCAGAAGGTCGTGACGGTTTACGTTGGCAACGTCAATTCATCTCAAGTACGGATCGGTGAGGTTTTTAAAGAGGCGCTGAAACTCAACAGCGCTGCGATTATCCTCTGTCACAACCACCCGTCAGGCGATCCGACCCCCAGCCCCGAAGATGTTCGGGTTACCACTCAGATAATCGATGCCGGTAAGCTGCTCGATGTGGATGTACTCGATCATCTGGTTATTGGAAAGGGACGATTTTGCTCGCTACGTGAGCGCGGGCACTGCCGTTGGTAGAGACGTTATGTCAAATTGATAGCGGTTCTGCTGTGTTGCACCTCAGTAGCACCCATGCTATAATCAACACACGAAGAACAACCGAGAACAGGCGGGACGTCTCATCAGATGATGAGAAGAGAGAAACACCAGGCCTCTCGCCCGGCGAGCAGGCTTTTTTGTTGAGTACTATCAGGTGATAAAACCATGAACAACAAGCAAGAACTCCGTACTGTCTGGTGGGAAGATGATCATGTGTGTCTCATCGACCAGCGATTACTGCCCAACGAAGAGGTTATTGTGTACTGCCAGACATTGACAATGGTTGCACAGGCGATCAAAACCATGCAAGTCCGCGGGGCCCCGGCGATTGGCTGCACTGCCGCATATGGTATGGCGCTGGTGGCTTACCAGAGCACCGCAAACGATTCCGATCAGCTGATGCAGCAACTGGCCGAAGCACAGACGACGCTTAATGCGCAGCGCCCCACGGCGGTCAATCTGGCCTGGGCTACGCGGCGGATGATGTCTCTGGCAGAGCAAATCCAGGCGCAAGGTGTTGCTCCCATGCGTGAGCAATTGCTCAACGAGGCTCATACCATACTCGCCGAAGACCTAGCAATGTGCCATGCTATCGGTGCTCATGGCGCACCACTCATACCCAAACGTGGGGCAGTATTGACTCATTGTAATGCTGGTGGTCTCGCAACCGCTGGCTATGGCACCGCCCTTGCACCTATGCGTACTGCCCATGCCCAGAACCGGCCGATTCACGTCTTTGTCGATGAAACACGCCCTTTTTTACAGGGGGCACGACTCACCGCCTGGGAACTGCATCAAGCGGAGATACCCTTAACGCTGATCACCGATAATATGGCGGGCTATCTGATGCGCCGTGGTGATATCGATTGTGTGATTGTTGGCGCCGACCGGATCGTTGCGAATGGAGATGTTGCCAACAAGATTGGTACCTATAGCGTGGCAGTGTTGGCCAAAGCGCATAACCTGCCGTTTTATGTTGCCGCTCCATCATCGACGATTGATCTTGCATTAGCGCATGGCGATCTCATCCCTATCGAAGAACGATCAGTCGAAGAAGTCACACATATTGGAACATACCGTATTGCCCCAGAGGGCGTGCAGGCAGCACATCCGGCCTTTGATGTAACGCCCCACGAACTTATCACGGCGATCATTACCGAGCAAGGGGTCATTTATGAGCCGTTTGGTGCGGGGCTGCAACAGCATGCCCAACGTCTGATGACACCCATCAACTAACCTGATACGTGTGATCTGCGGGCCAGGATCGCACCCATCCAGACAATATTCGTTCTCAATGCATACTGAGGCATATTCATGCTACGCTCTTTTTTGCCCTCGTGTTTGCCTATCGTGCAGAGTGGGATGCCCCATGGCAATACCAACATGGCACTCAGGTTACTCCTGGGGAACATTTCTCAAGTGGTGACATGGCCGCGCTTACCGGCTATTCAGGTCTTTGAACAACTGCACATTCAGAGCGCATCGGGCTTTCCGGGTCTGGTTGTTGATCAGCACACCAGTCACGCTTATGTAGATCGCACAGTTGCTGAACACAGGATGGAGCATCTCTCTCTGGCTTATCTCAATCAAGATATTGCGTTTGCGACACTGAAGCCCGAGTATGCGGTTGGCCTCAACGATCTGTTGCATATCCCAGAAGACTGGCCGAGTGACCGAGCCATTTGTAGTCAATTGATCGGGCCGCTCAGTCTGGCATTACAGCTTACCGATGAACAGCACTGTCCTTTGATCTATGATCGCGTGATTCTTGATGCGTTAGCACAATATCTCTCGTTGCGAAGTGCATGGATAAGCCATCATCTAGCCGATATCACCAGTGATAGCATTATTTGTCTGGATGAACCATGGCTCCATACCCTGCGTTCACCCTTTCTTCCCATTGATTGGGACGACGCGTTCGATCTGCTGGAACAAGTATTTGCCGGCATGAAGAGTTGCCATGGCCTGATTCTCAACGATGTCTATCGTGGCACACCCTATGGGACACTGCCAACCGATTGGCTTGGCCTGTTTGAAACATCGGTTGAACTGCTTCTCGTCAATGTCTATGATTATCCAGCGATGCTGATACAAGCAGCGGCATCGCTTCCCGCCTTTTTTGAACGTGGTGGTAGCATTGCCTGGGGCTTGATTCCCGCCAATCCAGTGGCTTTGCTCAATGAAACAACGGCACGCCTCATTGATCGCTTTCAAGCCCTGTTCCAGCAACTGATGGCACACGGAGTTCATGCCGATGATGTCCTTAAATCATCATTTATTAGCACAAGTGATAGCCTAGAACATCTTTCGGTTGATATGGCTGAACAGGCGATTCGTAGATGTGTCGATGTATCAGCACATTTACGTCGCACGTACCAGATGGATGGAGAACGATGATGTATGGTTTCCCATCTTCACCGAGTAGTTACAAAGGAGAGTATGTGTGAGTATTGTTGTAACCGGATCTCTAGCCTACGATTATATTATGCGTTTCCCAGGTGCATTTAAAGAGCATATTTTGCCAGAAAAGATGGATAGCCTCTCGGTTGCGTTCCTGGTCAATACCCTGGAGCGTGTTCGTGGTGGTGTTGCTGGCAATATTGCCTATAACCTGGCACTTTTAGGTGAACGTCCACAGCTTTTTGGTGCCGTTGGGCAAGATTTTGGTGATTATCGGGCCTGGCTCGATGCTCGTGGCGTCGACACCAGCCGCTTAATCACTATCGAGAATGAGTTTACTTCTTCGTGTTTTATTACAACCGATGAGCACAATCATCAAATTGTCTCATTTTATCCTGGTGCAATGAGCCAGAATCACACCCTTTCACTGCGTCATCTCGAACTGACCGCGAAAGATATGGTGCTTATATCAGCATCATCTCCAGAATCGATGGATAACCTGGCACGTGAATGCCAGGAACTCCACATTCCTTATATCTTCGATCCAGGCAAACAAACCCCACGCCTCGAAGCCAGTGTTATCCGTTCTGGCCTGAAAGGGGCACGGGTACTGATCGGGAATGACTATGAATTTGGCATGATGGCGAAAAAACTTGACATGACCGAGGATGATCTCATCGTCAGTGCCCCGATAACGGTCATTACCCGAGCCGAACATGGATCGACTATTTATCTTCGTGGTGAGGATAGCAGCGAATCTTATGATTATACGGCGACGACCATTCCGGCCGTCAATGTTGCGGAAGTCCGTGATCCCACCGGTGCAGGTGATGCCTATCTTGCAGGGCTGGTCTTTGGTATCGTTCACAATCTCTCCTGGGAAGAGACCGGGCGTATCGCCGCCTTAACTGCTGCCTATGCCGTCGAACACTATGGCCCGCAAGAACATGCCTACAGTCTCGCCGATTTTGGTGCTCGTTATCAAGAAACCTTTGGAAAACCGTTTTCCATCTAGTAAAGAGGAGTAGAACGACCATATGAGTACACAACACGATGTAAAGGATTTGAATCTTGCCGAACTTGGTCGCAAACGTATGGAGTGGGCCGAACAAGAGATGCCCGTGCTGCGTCTCATTCGCGAACGATTTGCCCGCGAAAAACCACTTGAAGGCATTCGCCTGAGTGCCTGCTTGCATGTTACCACCGAAACCGGCAACCTCATGCGCACACTCGTCGCCGGTGGCGCAGATGTCGTCCTCTGCGGCTCAAACCCGCTCAGTACCCAGGACGACCTGGCTGCTGCGCTGGTAGTCTATGACAACGTTCCTGTCTATGCGATCAAAGGCGAGAGCAACGAGGTGTATTACCAGCATATCAAAGCTGCGCTCGACCACAACCCACAGATTACGATGGATGATGGCGCAGATCTGGTCAGCGGATTACTGAACCAACGCACCGATTTGCTCAAAGATATCTATGGCAGCACTGAAGAGACCACCACCGGCGTTATTCGCCTCCGCGCCATGGCCAACGATGGTTTGCTCACCTTCCCAGTCATCGCGGTGAACGATAGTGACACCAAACACCTGTTTGATAACCGTTATGGTACGGGACAGAGCACGATTGATGGGGTTATTCGGGCAACCAATGTGTTGCTTGCTGGTAAGACGTTTGTGGTTGGCGGTTATGGCTATTGTTCACGCGGTATCGCCGAACGTGCCCGTGGTATGGGTTCGAATGTGATTGTAACTGAAGTTGACCCCGTCCGTGCGCTTGAAGCGGCTATGGATGGCTTCCGCGTGATGCCGATGGTACAGGCTGCTGCGATTGCCGATTTTATTGTGACCGCCACGGGTGACAAGCATGTGATCAAACGGGATGATTTTGAAGTGATGAAAGATGGCTGTATTATTGCCAATAGCGGTCACTTTAATGTAGAGATCGACATCCCTGCACTCGAATCAATGAGCACCGAGAAACGTCAACCACGTACCTTTATCGATCAATACGTTCTCAAAGATGGACGAAAAATCAACCTGCTTGGCGAAGGCCGCTTGATCAACCTGGCCAGCGCCGAAGGTCACCCCAGCGCGGTGATGGACATGAGCTTTGCCAACCAGGCCCTGGCCAGCGAGTTTCTGGTCAAAAATAAAGACCAGATTGCAGCGGGAGTGCATGCGCTACCCAAAGAACTCGACCGTGAGATCGCATCGCTCAAACTCCAAGCCATGGGTATCACGATGGACACCCTGAGCGCCGAACAGGAGCATTACCTGACCTCTTGGCAGGAGGGGACGTAGCTTCTGAAGTCAAGCAAGAAGCACGAGCGCTATGGCAACCAACGATTCCGGCCAATCAGGTCAACCACCTGATTGGTCAAGCAGCAGTGCATCGAACATCGATCCGCTGATCGATCCCATAGCTGATGCCCAGCCCGGCAACCAGGCCGACCGCTGGGCCTTAATCGCGCTCACGGTTGCCTTAACGATTCTATTAAGCACATGTGTACCGGGGTTTTCGTGTCTCGCTCCGCTTATTGCCGGTATCGTTGCCCTGGCACAAGCACGTAAAGCGGTTGAACCTCAGCGTGCTCGCACCTATGGTTGGATTGCCACAGGTGTTGGCATACTGATGGTCCTCGCACTTGTTCTGTTTATCGTGGCATATGGCTCTCTCCTCTTTATCATGCTTGATCTCCTCCAGGAGGGCGTACCAGAGCCACGTTAACACGATGGATCAGCCCTGTTTTCTATCAGAAAGGAGGACACATTGTCCACAACATTTATGAGTTCGCCCCAGTTTTTTTTCACCAGCGAATCGGTTTCCGAAGGACACCCGGATAAACTTTGTGATCAGGTAAGTGATGCCGTATTGGATTCCATTCTGGCCCAAGACCCACGTGCTCGCGTTGCCTGTGAAACAGCGACCACCACGGGTCTGGTGGTGGTGATGGGCGAGATAACGACTGATTGCTATATTGAAGTGCAAGACATTGTCCGTGCAACCGTGGCAAAGATTGGGTATGACGATGCTGCAACGGGTTTTGATGCCCATACCTGTGGTGTTCTGGTGAGTCTGCATGGGCAGTCGCCTGATATTGCGCAGGGGGTCAACCAGGCGTTGGAAGTACGCAGTGCGCAGATGACTGAAGATGAAATCAATGCCATTGGTGCTGGCGACCAGGGATGATGATTGGGTTTGCCTGTAACGAAGGTCCCGACTATATGCCGCTGACGATTTCACTGGCGCACCGGCTGGTACAGCATCTGACAACCCTGCGCAAAAACAAGACGCTTTCCTATATTCGTCCAGATTCGAAAAGCCAGGTGACTATTGAGTATGCCTATGGCAAACCCGTCCGTGTTGATACGGTGCTGATCAGTACCCAGCATGCGCCCGATGTAACCCAGGAACGCATCCGCGAAGATATGATTGAACATGTCATCCGGCCGATCATCCCGGCCGAATTGATCGATGATCGCACCCGCTACTTTGTCAACCCCACCGGCCGTTTTGTCAGGGGTGGGCCGCACGGCGATGCCGGTCTCACCGGGCGCAAGATCATTGTCGATACCTATGGCGGAGTTGCTCGTCATGGCGGTGGCGCCTTTAGCGGCAAAGACCCGACGAAGGTAGACCGCAGTGCTGCTTATGCAGCCCGCTATGTCGCCAAAAACGTGGTTGCCGCAGGTCTGGCCGAACGCCTGGAAATTCAGGTGAGCTATGCCATTGGCGTCTCACATCCCATATCGGTTAGTGCCGAGTCCTATGGCACCGGTAAGGTCAGCGATGAAGTGATCCAGAGACTGATTCAGGAAAACTTCGATCTGCGGCCGGGCGCCATCATCCGCGATCTGGATTTGCGCCGACCGATCTACCAGGCAACCGCAGCTTATGGGCATTTCGGCCGCAGCGATATTGAGCTGCCCTGGGAGCGCACCGATAAAGTCGAAGCGCTGCGCAACGCTGCTGGTTTATAAGGACGTTCCACTCTCACGTACACCGTAAACGGCTATTGACGGCTCTTCCAATCGGCCAGAAACCGCTCAATACCAATATCAGTCAGCGGGTGTTTCATCGCTTGCTGGAGCACGCTAAACGGACATGTCGCAATATCCGCTCCAGCAAGCGCACTTTCCACAATATGGCGTGGATGGCGAATCGATGCGGCGAGAATGCGTGTATCGATATCGGCCTGCTCATACACCGCACTGATTTCGCGGATCAGGTTCATTCCATCGATCCCTGTATCATCAATGCGGCCGATAAACGGACTGATAAGAAACGCACCGGCGCGTGCTGCCAGCAATGCTTGCACCGGGTTAAAACAGAGCGTCACATTACAATAAATATCATGTTGAGCCAGACCATGCACCGCTTTCAGGCCCTCGGTGGTGCTTGGTACCTTGATGACCACATTGGGGTGCCATTCCGCAAACTCACGACCCTCACGGATCATCCCTTCAGCATCGAGAGATGTTGTTTCCGCACTGATAGGGCCTTCAACCAGGGACGCAATTTCCTGGATAATTGATTTAAAATCTGCTCCCTTTTCACGTGCAATCAACGTCGGGTTGGTCGTTACCCCGCTTAAAATGCCCCAACTTGCCGCCTCACGTATCTCATTGAGGTTCGCTGTGTCCAGGTAGATTTCCACACTGTGCTCCTTTGTTTTGCTCATCGTTGGCTTTGTTCTGCTTTCCCATTATAGCACACCAGGCTACCGAACAAACGCACAAAACGACCGAACAAACGGCGTTCGTTTGTTCGGTCGAAGGGAGCACCGCTCCTATGGGAGCACGCATCAGAATCTGATCAATCTCTGGGATAGTATCATCTTCTCTTTGTAACCTGAATAAGCAACACACGCTCGAACAGAAACGATGGTGTTGTCTTTCTAGCCTCCGGTTCGGTCCTCAGATGATAGCGTTTCTTCATTATCGTACCATGGTCTGGGCTTTTTTCGGCTCTCTTGTCTCAATGTGCTGTGATTACAGTGTGCCCATGCTTTTACCTCCGCAGATTTTTCAACCTATGTACCATGCTGTTTTGGCAGTATGCACACTACCAGAAAGTTGTATTCGTATCGTCACGATAGCTCATCGTCGAGAGAGAGACCGGTCTCTCAAACGGTGACAAGTAGAGAAACAGGACCGGCTATACTTTGTGTCAGAATTGACTTATAAAACAAAGAATGAATAACGTGTACTGTTCTTGATTACATTCTAGGAATAGTACTATTGTAATGTTTTCCGGTGTTTTTGTCTATATACCAAAGTATAGATTCCGGCATCTATCTGTCAGTTTTACTGCGTTTACTGTGTTTCTTTTTCCGCACCATATCGCTACTTCGGATAGTGCGGGCGCAGCGCGCTGCGCCCTCCAAAGCAGGCGCTCCAAGTGCTATCAGTAGGGGCGTCAGCGTGCTGCACCCAACGGCACCCGAATCTGGTATGATGCGGCTTGCTCGACCACTATGCGTGAAACATGCATCAACCAGAAGCATATGTCGTTTCACTGGCTCTTTGTGTATAAAACGTGAAAAAAACGGTTCTTGCACAGATAGTTGGGGAAAGCGCAAAGAGTGGGAATCAGTCACGACCAGGTATATGGCGAGGCATAGGTGCAGAACGGTGCATGCTCGTGGTTGAACCATCTTGATAGGACGCGTAGTGCCTGCTTGCAACTGGAGGTGCAGCTGCAAACCGCACCTCCAGTTGCACGTATCAGATCAACGTCAGCACCAAGCCAGCGTTGCTTCCCAGCGGGCAATTTGTTCATTGACCCGTTCTGGCGAACAACCACCGATACTGTTTTTCTGCGCCACACTCTGATGTGCATCAAAGAGAGCGTAGATTGTCTCATCGAACCCAGGATGAATGCTCTGATAATCGGTGATCGGGAGTGCTCGCAAGCTCACCTGGCTGTGCAATGCATGCCGCACCAGTTGACCAACTTTGTGATGCGCCTCGCGAAACGGCATGCCCTGACGCACCAGCACATCTGCCAGATCCGTTGCAAACATGCTATCCTCCAATGCTGCGGCCATCCGTTCGGGGTTCATCTGCATCGAGATCACAACGGCAGCGGCAATATGCAGGCCCAGATCAAGTGTGTCGATACTATCGAAGAGCGGCTCTTTATCTTCCTGCAAATCTTTGTTGTAGGCCAGCGGCAAGCCTTTGAGCACGGTCAAGATAGCTACCAGGTTGCCCATCAGTCGCCCACTTTTCCCACGCAAAAGCTCCATGCTATCAGGATTCTTCTTCTGCGGCATCAGACTCGAACCCGTGCTGTAGGCATCAGCCAGCTCGACAAACCCAAATTCGGCACTGCTATACAGAATCAAATCTTCTGCCATACGGCTCAGATGCGTACCAGTCAGTGCAGCGACAAAAAGCAACTCAGCGACAAAATCGCGGTCGGAGACGGCATCCAGCGCATTGGTCGAAATTGCATCGAAGCCCAGTTCGTCTGCCAGTGCCTGTCGATCAATGTTCAAACTATTGCCCGTCAACGCACCAGAACCCAGCGGTAAAACCCGCATATGCTGTGCTGCCTGTTCCAGACGGGTGTAGTCGCGATCAAACATTTCGATGTAGGCCAGACACCAGTAGCCAAAGGTCATCGGCTGGGCACGTTGCAAATGGGTATAGCCAGGCATCAGTGTGTGGATATGATGATGCGCCTGAGCCAGCAATGCCCGTTGCAGTTCGCGTAACCGTTGCTGCAATTGGTGGCTCGAATCAAGACAGAAGAGCCGAAATGACGTAGCTACTTGATCGTTGCGTGAACGCCCGGTGTGGAGCTTCCCAGCAACGGCGCCAACCAGTTCGGTCAGCCGACGTTCAACCGCGGTGTGAATATCTTCATCGCCAACGTGAATACCGAAGATCTCAGCTTCAAACTCACTGGCGATTTGCTGCAATCCCTGGAGCAAGGTGTTGCATTCTGTCTCATCTATCAAGCCAGCCTGCGCCAGTGCCCGTGACCAGGCCATACTCCCACGAATATCGAAATCGGCTAATCGCTCGTCAAACCGAAAGCTATCATTAAATGCGGCCATATCTGCTGCCGTAGGTGAAGTAAACCGCCCGCCCCATAGTCGTGTAGAACTACCAGTCATCGTGCTCCTCCCGGTTTCTATTGGAAGCGTGCAACGTGGTCTGAGCGACCATTGTGGTGAAGCCCCAACGCTCCAACGCTTCCACCAAGTGCTATCAACGTGCATACCAATGTGGTATCAGTTGCTACGTTCGGTATTCCGCATTGATACGAACATACTCATACGAAAAATCACACGTCCAGACTGTGGCTTTGCCCTGACCCAGACCAAGATTGGCCTCGATAAACACTTCTGCGCGATCCAGCACCGCATGGACTGCCTGTTCATCAAAATCGAGGGGTTGTCCATACTCAAAGACGGGAATAGCACCAAAACGGAGCGTGAGCCGTTCTGGATCGAGGTCAGCCGTGCTATACCCCAATGCACACATAACCCGCCCCCAATTGGATCGGCCGCAAACAACGCTGTCTTCACCAGGGGTGAACAGGCAATGGTCATCGCTGCACGGTGGGCATCGGCATTATTGGCCGCACCAACCACGCTAATGGTAATCAGCCGATTGGCCCCTTCGCCATCACGGGCGATATCTTGAGCGAGATGCTGGGTGACTGCTGTCAGCGCCTCAAGAAATGCCTGCCAGTCCGGCAGACGGGGATCATACGGAATGCGATAGCCTGATTGTCCATTAGCCAGCGCGAGCACTGTATCGTTGGTGCTGGTATCACCATCCACGCTGATACAATGGAATGAGACATCAGCAACATGGCGCAGTGCAATATCGAGCGCTGAAGGATTGAGGTGAGCATCGGTGGTAATCACGCTGAGCATGGTGCCCATGTTGGGATGGATCATCCCAGACCCTTTGGCTACCCCACCAATCGTAATCTGCCCACCACCAGGCAGTATGGCCTGTACCGCACACGATTTGGGTCGGGTATCGGTAGTCATAATGGCATGAGCAACCGCCGGGCCATGCCCTGCCGCCAGGTTGCCCGTAGCACTGGTGATCCCCGCACAGACTTTATCAACTGGTAGTGGCACACCAATCACACCGGTTGACATCACCACAACGCTCTCCTCGGGTAAAGCCAGCGTCTCTTCGGTAAACCGAGCGGCTGCAGCAGCTGCGGCAATCCCTTGCTGGCCCGTACAGGCATTGGCACTGCCACTATTGATAAGAACGGCGCGAATACCACCGGTATTGCGCTGTACTATCGCCCGATCATAATGGATATGGGCTGCCTGAACCTTGTTTGTTGTAAATAACGCCGCTGCTGAACAGGGGCTCTGGCTGATAATCAGGGCCAGATCGTTACGTTGATACCGAATACCACAGGCAGCAACACCTGCTAAAAAACCAGCAGGTGTTGCAACGTGGCCTTCTTCAACAAAAGCATAGGTCATGATTCCACCTTACAATGACAATGATAGCTGCTGATCCTACTTGAGCCTTATTCTGACCGTTCAGTCGGTAACGGCACCGATGGGTGATCGTCGTGTTCGGCATCATCCGTTTTTGTGCTGGTCCATGGCAAGGATTCGTAGAGGTCCATACCGTACAGATGGGCAATGTCGTTATAACCAACCAGACGCCAGCGCAGACTTTGATCATAGCGTGTCTGTTGCCAGGATGTAATCGATGTGTTGTGCGTATAAAAGCCAGACTTTGGCAATGAGAGGCTCGGCAGTTCAAAAAAATAGACAAAAGAGCCATCGATAAAACCACCATGACAGACTAACATAATGGCTTTTCCAGCATGCTCCTCGGTGATACGTTGCAGGGCCGTACCAACCCGTAACATAAACTGGCCCCAGCTTTCGCCACCTGGTGCAATCGGGCGCAAGGGATAGCGATCAAAGTCGGGGGTGCCAAACTGCGCCCACGCATCCTGGATATTCATGCCATCCGCTTCGCCAATGCGCAGCTCCTGAATATCATCGGTGAGGTGTGGCTCAAGCTTAAGCGCCGGCGCAATGATTTCGGCCGTCTGGCGGGCACGCGGCAGTGTACTCGCAATCAACACATCAACCGCAATCTCGCCGCTTGCCAGACGATCATGCAACCGCTGCGCCTGCTGCCTCCCACGTGCGGTCAGACCGGTATCGCCGCGCATACCGCCCATAATCGGTGTTACATTGCTCTCAGCTTCACCATGACGAATCAGATATAACCGTGTCACAATCGGGGTGCTCATGCTGTTCCTCTTGTGTCCTTCAACAATGCCTGTACGGTAAGGGGTAACCCATAGAGCCGAATAAAGCCTTTAGCATCGTGCTGATCGTACATGCTATCCGCACCAAAGGTTGCCAGGTCTTCACGATAGAGTGCATAGGGTGAGCGCCGACCGGCAATCGTGATAGTACCCTTATAGAGCTTTAATCGTACATACCCAGTTACATGCACTTGAGTCTGTTGAATAAATGCATCGTAACATGTACGCAAGGAACAAACCAGCGACCATTGTAGACGAGATCGGCATAATCCAATGCAATCCGGTCTTTGGCCCGCATCGTTTCACGGTCAAGCACCAGGCTTTCTAATTCGCGGTGGGCAGTATACAGTATCGTCCCGCCGGGCGTCTCATACACCCCACGACTCTTCATGCCTACCAGGCGGTTTTCGACCAGATCGATCTGACCAATGGCATGCTCGCCACCAATGGCATTCAGACGTTCCAGGAGCTCCACCAGGCCAAACGTCTGACCATCAATGGTCACCGGCACACCCGCCGCAAAACCAATGGTAAGGTAATGTGGCTCATCCGGGGCATCTCCTGGCAACACACTCAATTGGAACAGATCTGCCTCTGGCTCATTCCATGGATCCTCAAGAGGCCCACCTTCATGGCTCAGATGCCAGAGATTGCGGTCACGGCTGTAGATTTTGGCAGCGCTGACACTGACCGGAATATGATGTTCATCGGCATAATCCAGGGCATCTTCACGGCTGCGGATCATCCATTCACGCCAGGGGGCAATAATCGTCAGGTTGGGGTTGAGCGCCATATAGGTAAGTTCAAAGCGAACCTGGTCATTACCTTTGCCCGTTGCCCCGTGTGCTACCGCATCGGCGCCTTCTTCGGCCGCAATTTCGACTTGATGTCGCGCAATCAATGGACGAGCAAACGATGTACCCAACAAATACTTGCGTTCATAAATCGCACCGGCCTGCATGGTTGGCAGAATATACTCACGGAGAAATTCTTCACGCAGGTCGCGCACAATGAGCTTGCTGGCGCCGCTCTGTAGGGCCTTGTCTTCCAGACCAGTTAACTCTTCACCCTGACCTAGATCAGCACAAAAGCAGATAACCTCACACTGATACTGTTGGCGCAACCATGGGACAATGATCGACGTATCTAACCCCCCCGAATATGCCAGCACCACTTTGCGAACCGTTTGAGCCATGTTCATTGTTCCTTGTAGACCAGAAAGAAGTAACGTCTTGCTACCTTCAAGATTAGAAATTCCACCTGTGCGACATATCTGTAGCACACAAATCATACCATTCGTGCAGATTGTAGATACATATTGACATATGATGATGGGTTGAGCAAAACCATGCTCATACGAACCATGTATTTATCGGTTCAGAGTGTAGCACATGCTGCAACATGCGTCAAACAGCGATCATACGTTGGCACGATACGATCAAAAAAGGCTGATACCCTACAGCAGGAATCAGCCATTGTTTGATGCAATAACGCAAGAAGTATGGTGGAGCTGAGGGGACTTGAACCCCTGACCCCAACACTGCCAGTGTTGTGCTCTCCCAACTGAGCTACAGCCCCATACAGAACGATGTAACGTGGAGGTGAGGGGGTTCGAACCCCTGGCCTCGACAGTGCGATTGTCGCGCTCTCCCAACTGAGCTACACCCCCGTACTCAATCTACTATAGCACAGACATGAACGCATGTCAACTGCGTACCAGGGATCCGTCAACGTCCGGTTCATCGGGGATCATGGCCAAAACCGTATCATACCAAATTTGGGTGATCACTGCTATACGCTTCGATTAGGACGTGTAGCCCCTCGTTGCCGCTTTGCGTGCGGCGTTGCCCGCACTCCGCACGTGCGCGCCTTCCGTGCGATCCGCGGGCGGTCGTGCCGACCGCTGTGTGGCTGCAAGCCGCACCTACGTCTGATACCAAATTTGGGTGATCACTGGTATACTATGTCTCATATCGATGAACGCCATTTGGTATGAAACATTCGAGACATGATCTATGTGTCGGATTATTCCCAGAAACGTGTACTAGGAGCAACAATTAATGAACAGCACTACTACCGATAGGTATCAGGTATGCCCGATTGGCGCCGTCCAACGCACCGAAAGCGACATCAAGCTCGCTCTTCTGCCGCCCTTTCGCCCCGGACTGCTGCAACTGCGCCACTTCAGTCATGTTATTGTGCTCTGGTGGGCCAGCCAGTTTGATACCGAAACCGACCGCAATCGCCTGCAAACCACGCCACCCTATGCTCAAGAACGGGTCACCGGTGTTTTTGCCACCAGAGCACCCTTCCGTCCTAACCCAATTGCGCTTACGACATGCCAGATGTTGCAGATTGATGAAGAACAGGGCCTTATCACGGTTCACAACATTGATGCCTATGATGGCACGCCGATCCTCGATCTAAAAGCGTACTTTCCTGTGAGTGACCGGCTCAAAGAAGCCCATCTGCCGCCCTGGTTGGTCGATTGGCCGGAGTGGATTCCGGATGAGGGACTGGGTATCAGGTCATAGCTGTGTGTCATCTACCTCTGGTGATACCAAATTCGGGTGATCACTGGTATGCGTTTTGATCGCACTTGGAGCGCCTTTTTTGTAGGGGTGCAGCACGCTGCACCCCTACAAAAAAGGATGTAATTCTACCTATGTGCATAGAACCGAATTTGGTATGAGCCATGTCCAAACCAGAATCTGAACCCTTGGGAGAGGGGCCGGGGGTGAGGGCCAGCGTAGGTTGTGGAAAGCGCGGGATCATCTGGGGATTATGATGCATATACGCGGAGAACGAAATGGCGCAGCAGGTAGAGCAACAGTGCCATTTGCAGCACTACGCCCAGTACCAGCAGCAAGCCATACCCCGACTCGCCCGCCGCAACCATCCAGAAGGCGCGGGTGCCCAGTAGGGCGGAAAGACCAGACCGATCAGACTGTCCCAGGGCGCTGGGACAAAATAGGCTGCGACCGGTAACATGGCAATAGTGCCGACAATCTTCATCAGGGCAAACCCCTGGATTTTATTGTCGGCGAAGCCCGCAAAAAAGAGCGCCACAATCGCCGCATACAGCGACATAGCCAGCGCTACCAGCAGTAATGGGCCGACTGGTAGCACCACCAGCCCTGTCAGCGGCACGGCTATGGCGGTGAGCACCACGCTCAGGCCCATCGGGATCAGAACCCGATAGAGCAGGTAGATGTTCAGGGGCATGGGCGTTACCAGCAACGCCGGCAAGGTCTGCTGATCGCGCTCATCAATCAGCAGAAAGCCTATCACTGTCCCCATCAGCATCGGCGGTACCAGTACACAAATATAGCTCACGATCAGCGCATGATACTCCGCCAGATCGATATAGTCCGCGACGACCGTTGCGATCCACGGCACCAGAAAACGGACCACCAGGGCCGTCATCAAGGGATAGAAGATCATCCAGGTGAGAAATGAATCGCGGCGAATGTGTTTGCTATCGTTGTGGCCCAAACTGGCCATGATGCTGGTGCTATGCGGCATGCCTTTATCCTCCCTGTTGGATAACATAGTGGGTGAACGCGCGGTAGCTCCACCAGGCGAACAGACCTATCCAGACCAGCGAGCCGATGCTGGCATAGAGCAGTTGCCCGGTGCTCAGCGATGCAAACCCGGCCTGCATCAGCAGAAACGCTGGCTGCGTGGGAAAGGCATAAAAGATTGGGTTAGACCAGATACCGGCATAGTCGATCCAGGGCAGTTGCAGCAGTATGACAAAGAGCATCGATGGCATAAGAAACGTGGTGATCGAGTCATACCGCACCACCATCAGCAGACCCGCCAGAACGAAGATGCTTGCCATTGCCAGCGTACCCGCCAGCAAAGGCAGCCAGGCCAGTTGCCAGCCATAACTCAACAGCACAATCAGCAGGGTCTCCAGCAAGGCCAGCAGCGACAACGATACGACCCGAGCGGTGACATATTCGGTCAACCGTAGCGGCGTGATAATGACCGCTGACAGGGTGCGTTGACCACGTTCTAGCAAGAACATGCCGGCTGCAAAATAGAGATAAATCGCCATACCAAAGAGCAGGAGCGCGGGAATCACCAGGGCTATCGTATTGGCAGCAAACAATTGGCGCAACAGGGCCACCAGCAGCAGCGCCACGCCAGCGGTAATGACATACAGCTGGTTGCGTACTTGCAGCATTATATCCAGTTTAAGCGTTATCAGCAAGCGGTTCATTGGAGACTCCGGCCGGTGGCTTGAATAAAAATCTGTTCCAGGGTCGTCTCTTGTGTATGGATCGTCTCGACCGGATACTGTTGCAGAAGCTCAAAAAAGGCATGGTCTTGCCCCAGACCATCAAGCGCAAACTCGCAGCACTCGCGCTGCCCATTGCTCAAATACTCCACCTGCACGCTGCGTTTGCCATGCTGAAGCTTCAAGGTGCGCGGAGAGTCAATGAGCTTGATGGTGCCATCGACAAGAAAGGCGACCCGGTCGCACAACTCATCCGCTGTGTGCATATTGTGGGTTGTGAGGAAAAACGTGGTACCATTGGCCTGTTGCTGGCGAATAAGCTCCTTGATCCGTTGGGCATTGACTGGATCGAGTCCGGACGTTGGTTCATCCAGAAAGACCAGCCGTGGCCGGTGCATCAACGCCCGCACCACGTTGAGCCGCATCTGCATGCCTTTGGAAAATTGCCCGACGGGGGTATGGCCATCCTGCTCTAGGCCCACCAGGGCCAGCAATGCTTGCGGGTCTTCGCTGGGGCCGCGATAGAGTGAGCGAAAATAGTGCAAGTTTTCCAGTGCGGTGAGCTTGAGATAATGATTGGGTAGCTCAAAACTCACGCCAATATGCTCGTAGTAATCCGATTGCCACTGGTTCAGTTCGCGGTCCATCACGCGGATGCTGCCCTGGTAGTGTTTTAGCAGACCTATGAGGATCTTCTGGGTGGTGCTTTTGCCGGCGCCGCTTGGCCCCAAAAAGCCAAAAATCTCGCCCGGCTCAACGGTAAAGTCGATACCTTTGACGGCTGGTTGGGTAGCTTTTTGGTAGGTATATGTCAGGTTGTGAACAGTAATCATTGCTCCCATTCCTTATATGGTTGTTATTGCTGGTCCTTTCCCTCTCATAAAAAGTCCCCTTAAACCTGGGCTGGTGAGCCGCAGGCTACTCCTGCTACAAGCCCAATTTCTCCTGGCTGGATGCGGTGCGGTGCTGCTGAGCCAGGCGGGCGATTTCGGGCCAGCTCTGCACCAGGCTGTTGTACCACAATGCCTCAGTGGCGCGATGCTTGCGCTCGCTGATGGCGTAGAGGCGGTAGGTCAGCTCGCGGGCGTTGTTGGCGTGGCTATCCAGGGCGACGAACAGCCTGGCGGCGGCTTCTTCGCCGTGCTGGCTCAGGCGACGCACCAGATGATGGACGGCTTCCCATTCGGTGATGTGCTTATCGGTGCGCGGGTCCCAGTCGTCGGGCAGGTCGGTCGGTTTGAGCAGGTGGACGTTGCCGCTGCGTGAGATGAGCATACCGGCGTGGACCATGGTTTCGATGCTGGTGTTTTTGGCTTTGGAGAGCGTTTCGGCGACGCCATAGGGGCCATCGCTAAAGCCATACTGATCAAACCAGGCGAGCGCCCAGCGGGTATCGGCGTTAAAGTCGCCCTCCTGCTCGGCGAGCACTTCATCGAGCACCTGGTTGATGAGCACCAGCGCCTCACGCACGCTGATCGGCTCGCCGGCGGCGGTGAGTACCTGGCGGTAGCGGCTGTAGACGGACATGCCGGGGCCGATGGCGGCCTGGGCCAGGTCGACCGGGGCGATGTTGCCCTGTTGCAGCAGGCGTAGGGCGATGGGCAGCTCTTCTTTGAGCATATCGACAAAATCACGGCGGCTTGCAGTTGGCGCATCCGCCGCGCGGGTGCGGCAAACGAGGACGATAGAGGAGGCCAGGGCGTTTGTTCTTTTGGCAATCTGGCGAGTTTGCATTTCGGTACGCACAGGCCAGGTACCAGTCACGGTGAAGCCGGCGCGAATCACTGCAGCCAGAAAAGTCTCCCAGCCAGTGCTGGCGACCCCATCGGTGCCTTCGTTTTCGGCCTGTTTAAAGGCATAGTAGATGGTCACCGGAAAGGCCGGGTGGCTCTGCTGGGCCAGTTGTTCCATAGCGCTGGTCATGCCTTGGAGAAAAAACTGTTCGGCCTGCTGTTTACTGCCATGACGATAGGGTGCGGCGATCAGCTCTTCGGCTTTGGGTACCGCTATCGTCGCAAAGAGTTTGGGAAAGATCGAACGCAATGAAGGACGCAACCAGACATAAAAGAAGTCGGAGAGATCAGCATAGCCGATGTTATCGTAATAAGGAGGATCTGTTGAAATGATTCGTTGACCCTTATTATATAAAGGAGTGGTAGCATCATGTTGATAGGCTAATCCTGATGGAGACGCAGGAAACGCATGACTAAGAACTCTGGGAGCAGCTTTAGTAACAATTTCTGCAAAGTCTCCACCAGCATTACCAAAAGGGTTCACTTCAGTATAATCCCAGGTCATTGCAATAGCTTGTCTCCCGAAACCTGTTGCAGATTTATTTTCTTGGGATCGCCAATAAGCTAATGTGTTATGAAAAGTTGTCAGTTTACTAACAGCTTCTGACAGATACACCGAGACCGCCTCCGCATAGGCCAGCGCACCGCGACCGCCGGCCGCCAGCCCCTGAGTATCATCAGTCAGGCCCGCAGCCAGTGCATCGGCGAGCACACATGCACGGGCCTCCTGCACCAGATCCGCAAACGTCGTCAGCGCCACGAGTTGGCGCAGGGTGAAGAGATGACCAAAGGTGTTCATGCCGTATAGTTGCACACGAAATCCCAGGGCCTTTTCAGGAATGGGTGTTTCTGGTCGCCAGGCCGGTTGGGCCTGGCGGGCGATGGCTTCATGTTCGGCAGTGGGAGCGAGATAGACGCGGCTACGGTGGCCTTCGGCAACAATTGCTATTAGTCGGCTATCCATGCGTCCGGCTTTTCCCTCTTCACGAATATACTCGAACGTGATCGGGACATTCGATACCAGACAGAAAAAGCTTGATCCACTGCCACCGAGCTTGGTGCCGCGCTTGGCAGCTGCCATGTCGGCGGGTTTGCCAGTTTTGACGGTGAAGTGGTAGCTGCTGCCATTGACGACCGGCTCAATGAAGGCTTCCTTGCCGGGCTTGGTGGAGAGCATCCAGGTGGAGGCAAGGGGGACATGGACGTTGGCGAAGGCGGGGTTGGGGCTTTTGACGGTGCGGGCCCAGAGCCAGGCGATGACGGTGAGCGCCTCGCCCACATAGGGCTTGAGGTCGGGGCGGTCGGCGGCCATGGCGGCGGTGACGGTGATAGTGGGGTAGAGCTGTCCAATGCGCTGCTGGGCCTGGTCGCGCATCCACTGGCCGTAGTAGCGCACATCGCTGGCAAGGCCAGTGGCGCCGGGATAACTTTCGTGGCCCAGCTGCTGGCGGGCGGTGGGGTTGACGGGGGGTTGGCCGGCAAATATGGGCGGTATTTCAATCATAGCCTTGTTGATGAGCACAGCAACCGGGTTAAGGTCACTGGCATGGCTCTCCAGGCCGAGGCGTTGGGCCTCCAGCGGCAGGGCGCCACGCCGGCGAAGGGGTCGTGAAAGGCGGGCAGGCGCTGGGGGTC
Organism: Chloroflexaceae bacterium; assembly: GCA_012034075.1. GTDB lineage: Bacteria > Chloroflexota > Chloroflexia > Chloroflexales > Chloroflexaceae > JAAURD01. The sequence goes on from JAAURD010000013.1 coordinate 41,198, forward strand.
AAACAGCTCGGCGGCGCGGGGGTGGTCGCGGTGGGCGGCGCAGGTGTGTTGCCAGCTGGCCCAGATTTCGGCGCGGGCCTGGGCGAGCAGGTCTTCGTTGGTGGTGTTTTCCCACTGCACGAGCTGTTCGATGAGGGCGAAGAGGCGCTCACGTTCGGCCTGCTGGGCGCTTCGGTGGGGAAGCGGTCGGGCTGGGTGGCGGGATCATCGATGAGCTGGGCAAAAATCACCGCACGGGCAGCAGCAAGCGGCCGGCGGGCCCACCAGAGGTGCAGGGTGCTGGGGTGGCCGTGGCGAATGGATTTTTCGCGGGCGCTGGCGGCGTTGATTTTGTCGAGCGGTAAGGCGACTTCAATGAGTTTGCGGTTCATGGTTGTTTCTCCGGGTTGGCTTGTTTGCACGCGCTGGTAGAGAGTATAGCAGAGAACGGGCGAAATGCAAGCGTTGAAGCGATCTCAGCGTTGGAGCGTTGAAGCGTTGAAGCGGGGGAACGCAAAGCGATGTAGGTGCGGCTTGTAGCCGCACGGCGGTCGTCCCGACCGCACCGGGCGGGTCGGACGCGGGTCGCGCACGTCGTCGGTACGGCTTGCAAGCGTGGGAGCGATCTAAACGTTGGAGCGTTGAAGCGGGGAATGCTGGTGTACCACGGAGACACGGAGGCGGTCGTAGGCCCACACGCCCGTCTGTAGGCCCTCACCCCTGGCCGCTTTCCCAGGAATGGAGATATAAGTCTTCATATACGGTCTTTATTATTTTTTGTGGATTTGGATTCGGGTATGAGGGACGACTAGCCTGTAAGAGCACTGTAGGTGCGGCTTGTAGCTGCACCTACAGTGCTGGTGAGCGAAAGAAAGGCCGGGTGGGTATGAGGAACATTGGATGGCCTCTCTTTTGGGCCAGGTGACGACGCTATGAACGCCGACCCAGGCGCACCGCTGGACGTACCACAGCACCGTTGGAGTGCTGCATGTGCAGCGCCATTTCCAATGCTGTAGCCAGGTCGCCGACGGTTGGCATGTTCATCTGCACACCCAGACAGATGACGAGATCGGCAAATTGCGGACTCATACCACAGACAATCAACTGCGCACCCAGCAGCTTGACAGCACTGGTGGCTTCAAGCAAGGTATTGGCGACCTGTTCATCGGCCAGTGAGATGGCGGTAATATCGAGAATCACAATCCGTGCGCGGCGTTCGCTGATGGCCGCTAACATCGTCTCTTTAATATGGGCAGAGCGATGGGCATCAATCGTACCAATCAGTGGAATAAGCAGAATCCCCTGCGCAATCGTCAGGATGGGCGAGGAAAGCTCGTTAATGATTTGCAGCGAACGCTCCAAGCGCCGATTGGCATGGGTCATATCAGTGAGCATCGCTTCCAGCCGCTCGTTAGCAGTCAACAGTTCGGTCTGTTGGTGTTGATAACGCTCAAAAACGGTAACCACCTCGAGACTATCGGCCACCTGATCGGCTAGCAACGCAAAGAGCATGACCTCATGCTCATCAAAAGGCGAAAGGCTGGTACGGGCCACATACATCCAGCCCTGCAGCACGCCTTCGGTTTGCACCGGGATACCCAGTGCCGAGACAATGCCATAATGCTCTACCAATGGCTCTATTGCACCCGGAGTAGGCTGATTCGAGTTCCAATGCCGTAACGTGTTGAACAGAGACAGCGCCTCAGTATCCACCACAATATGTGGACGGGCTGTATCAAGGGGGGCCCCACGCGTGCCGCAGACGGTCAGGCAACGGTTGGTATCATCCCAGAGATAAAAGACTGCCACTTCCGCACCAATCAGGCGGGTGGCATTTTCCAGGGCCATGTCAAACACAGCATCAAAACTGCGCAGCCTTCGCGAAGCTGCGATCATATCGAAAAGGGATGTCTGTTCAAGCTCTCGTTGAAACATGGTAACCACCTCCTGAGTGTGACGATCTTTTATCGTAATGTCGATAACAATGTGCGATTCTGATTTTGATGGTACTAAACACGTTGGTCGAATAACAGGGTCTCTGGTACTCACGGTAAACCTTAAAATAGGGTTAAATACTAGTATAACGCATGTACTGGATAAAAATCAACCATTTTGCACCACTGTTTCACAGAGGTTGCAACGTTTGCCCTTGGAGTCGGGTTGATCCAGGCAATCGTTTGATCCAACAACCTGGTCAAGTCACGGCGGGCACCCAGAGGAAAGCCGTACTATGCTAGATCGCCTGGCTAGCGTGGAATGAAGACACATTGATGGCCTTCACCTCTCTTTATGAACGAGGGTCGGACCTCCTTTTCACATGATACGAGCCGATTTCGTGCCAACTCTTTCACCGAACCTTGTTGCTCAACACAGGACAAACATATCGTATCTCGAGTTGTTCCAGGTATCGCGCACTATACAAAAGCAGGACCTCTGGGTGACTCCGAAATCACGATCATGATGGTATGCTACCTGATAGGAGGAACCGATACGCGTAGGTACAGTATGACGCACGCAATGGCAATGATGTTCCAGACGAGAACGTGCAATGTCATGGTGTTTTGTACAATAGACAATGATAGGAGGATAACATGGATCGACGAAGAGCGACCCTGACTGGTCGTGTGCTGCTGGTTGTGCTGATCGGCATGTTGCAGTTGATCGCTGGTTCATCGGCCAGCGCTCGTCCCAATCTCTTGACCGGTCTGAGCCAGGTTTCGGATGGTGATGTGTTTGTGCCGCTGATTATCCGCGGAAATGTCGGTGGTGATGCATCCGAAGCACCGCCGGATGACCCACCCGACAACGAGGTGCATACAGGCCAGGCAACGTTTTATGGTGCCACTGGCGCTGGCAATTGTAGTTTTGATGCTACCCCGGACAACCTGATGGTTGCAGCGATGAATACCACCGATTATGCCAATGCGCTGCTATGTGGTGCGTATGTGGAGGTTACTGGAGCAGACGGCGTAGTGACCGTGCGCATTGTAGACCGCTGCCCAGAGTGTGGACCGGGCCATATCGACCTGAGTGCCGAGGCGTTTGCCGCAATTGCTGACCCGATACAGGGCATTGTGCCAATCAGCTGGGTTATTGTCAGCCCGGAGCTTGCAGGCCCGCTTGTTTATCGCTTCAAAGAGGGCAGCAGCCAGTATTGGACCGCCGTGCAGGTGCGCAACCATCGCAATCCGATTGCCACATTGGAATATCAGACCAGCGATGGCTCTTTTACGATGGTGCCACGTGAGATGTATAACTACTTTGTGGAGGCAGGTGGCATGGGTCCTGGCCCTTATACCTTTCGGGTGACCGATATCTATGGGCAGGTTCTGGTTGATGAAGGGATCGAGTTAATAGAGGCCGGCGAGGTATCGGGCGCGGCGCAGTTTGCTGCGCCGTGAGCCGGAAGATCCCACGTAGTGGGCTTTCGTGGCAGGGCTGGTATCCCCTTTTGTGTATCATGCCAGGATCGAGCAAAAGAGCGCAGCATCCCTTGGCTATCTGTGATACACTAGAAACATACTGAAAAACCTGAATACAAGCGAAAACGAAAAACCGCCTGGATAACTGGAACAAGACATCAGCTTTATTCCATAACACACAGGAAGCATTCTATGACAAACGGTACATCCCAGGCTTCTTCTGAAGCCTCGAAGACAGCTGTTCCTGAACATACAGCAACAGCGCCTGAGACAACATCGTTTTTTGGTCGTCACTGGCAAAAGGTTCTGGCCGCCGGCATCTGGATCGCCCTGGTAGGAGGATTTCTCATCTACGGTGTGGTCAGCGGTAAATCACCGATTGATCTTCTGCAAGAGACCGTCACGCTGCTGCAATCGCCCATCGGTGGCCTGATCTACATCGTAATCTATGCACTACGACCCATCGCGTTCTTTCCGGCCACCGTGATCACCATTATGGGCGGCGCCATCTTCGGGCCGTTCCTGGGCGTTATCTACACCATTATTGGCAGCAATATATCGGCCACGGTGGCCTATGCCTTTGGCTATTTCCTGGGCAAAGGCGTGCTGGATGAATCGGCATCGACTGGCTTTATCCAGAGCTACGCCGACCGCATGCGCCAGAACAGCTTTATCACTATTCTGATTATGCGCCTGATCTACCTGCCCTACGACCTGGTGAACTACCTGGCCGGTCTGCTGCATATCAACTATCGTGCGTTTATTCTTGCAACCATTCTGGGTTCCATTCCTGGCACCCTGACGTTTGTGCTGGCGGGTGCGTCTATCGATATCAACGAGGTGTTTGAGTCTGGCTTCCAATTCCCAACGCTCGATCCCTGGACATTAGCAGCCTCTTTTGTGCTCTTTATTGGCGGTCTAGCCCTTTCCAAATACCTCAAACAGCGTGAAGCGCGTCAGGAAATGCCAACCGACCAGAGCATCTCATAGGCTTGCCGTTGCACGCGGACGCCGTACGCATCGGCTCCCATAGCCCGATGTTGGTATCAACAAACGAAACAACACAACAGAAAAGGAGCAAAACCCTTGACGGTAGAAATACTGCCTGCCGATACCTATAATCAACAACTGGTTGCCAATGTTCACCCCACAGCACGGGTAAACCCGCAACCCGCCAAACGCTACAACCTGGTCGTCATTGGCGCCGGCACCGCCGGTCTGGTCACTGCCGCCGGTGCCGCTGGACTGGGCGCCAAAGTAGCGCTGATCGAACGCCATCTGATGGGCGGTGATTGTCTGAATGTTGGTTGTGTTCCCTCCAAGTGCCTCATCCGTTCAGGGCGCATGGTGGGTGATATTGCGCAAGCCGAGGCTTTTGGCGTGCATGTTGCCCGTGATGCGACCAGCGTAGACTTTGCCGCGGTGATGGAGCGTATGCGCCGAATTCGTGCCCAGATCAGCACCAATGACTCGGTGCAGCGCTTTGAAGACCTGGGGGTTGATGTCTTCCTGGGTGAAGGCCGTTTCACAGGAAACGATACCATCGACGTAGATGGGCAGACGCTGACCTTCAAAAGCGAGTGGA
>JAAURD010000197.1 GCA_012034075.1 Chloroflexaceae bacterium
TTTGGCACTTAACACGTCCGCTCCCAAACGACCGATCATCACATCGTAGGGGGGCGGGTTATCCGGATGCACTTCGAGCCGGTTGCGTTCAAACCATTGCACTTCGAGCGTCCGACTTTCTATCCGTTCGGGTTGTTGCCGCGTAATCGGTAAGCCAAAGACGGGGAGACCGCCATTCAGCTCCCAGAAATCACGAATCGGTCCTTCAATACAATATCGTGTTTCGGTAAAGCAGAGCTTGTCATCTTCCTGGGCCAGACTCTGATGCTGCGACAGAGCCGTAACCATTATGAAAACGAGGCTGAGCAGCAAAAGAATGGTTCGGCTAGAACGATACGCCATGATGAACTCCCTGTCTTATCGCACACTGCGATGGGTTGTGCCAAAACGCTCTTCCTGGATGGTGCAGTGTAGCATCTTATTGCGTGACATAATAGTGCAGCACTATACCACAGACCCTGCCAAATATGCAAACTGGTAGATATCTCATAGCACTGTGTGTTCGGCTGGCCTGTTGTTTGTCGCCCTGGAAACGGGCGTTCGGCGCAGCACGCTGCGCCGCTCCGGGTGTCGGTGTGTGAGTGGCATAAGGCAAGCTGGTCTCAATCTGGCTGACGAGCATGTGCTGGTGGTGTCACTATCGTAATTGCCTCGAGCATATCATCAATGAGCTTTGGTGGTGCAATAATCACATGATTGGCGCTCTTGGAACCGTCCAGCATAGGGCGGGTATCAAGTGCGGCACCATCGGGCAGGGTTGCGGCAACACCACCAGCGGTTTTGAGCAGCGCCAGACCAGCCGCAATATCCCAGAGATTGGGGCGACCGAGCAACGCAGCAGGCGCGCTGCCGCGGGCAACATAGCAGCAATGCACCGCCAGGCTGCCCAATGATCGGGTCTTTTTGGGAAACGTAATCTGATAATCCAGATGGGCCCGTGATGGTACGGCCATCCAATCATTGTACGATAGCTTTTCGGCATCAGTCACGTGAATCACGCGATCATTCCAATAGGCATAACCCTCTGCATCGTTCCAGTAGCATTCCTGGGTGGCCGGTAAATAGACCACGCCAAGGTAGGGCCAGCCGTCGCGCATAACACCAATAGACACGCACCAGACTGGCAGACCAGCGAGAAAAGCCTCGGTGCCATCGATAGGATCGAGAGCCCAGACAAATTCGCGGTCGATATGATAGTTCGCCTGTTCCTCACCGATAATTCCATGGTTGGGATAGGTGTCACGGATGCGTTCACGGAGAAATTGTTCTATTTCCAAATCGGCCTGTGATACCAGGCTCTGATCGGACTTGCGATGTCCCCGAGTTGCATTAAAGTAGTGGCGTGCAATTTCACCGGCGGCACGCGCCCAGACGCACATTTCACCAATATGTATCTCGCTCATCTGTTCCTCTCGGATACCATCTTATCATTTTTTCTATTGTAGCATTGTTCGGTCGTTTTGCTGCATGCGTCCTGGTTGCCCCTTGCAAAATGGGCCTACCTATGGTATTATACCAGGGTACGAAACATATGGCCTCGTAGCTCAGTGGATTAGAGCGCTTCCCTGCGGAGGAAGAGGTCGTGCGTTCGAATCGCACCGAGGTCGCCACAACGTGTTATGTATGGAAAGCCCTGACAAACAGTCGGGGCTTTTTGGTCTGCCCCGAATCGATCTGGGAACGAGCGTTTGGTGCAGCACGCTGCGCCGTCAGGCATGTCGCTGATCGTCTAGCAGCAGGTTGCACGGATCTCAGGTTGCTTTCTCCGCTGTTTCTCAGGTGTTCCCTGATGCCTTTTCAGGGTTTTCCTGATAGCCGTATGATGCTCAGCATGCGATAATAAACTTGTGAAACATATTACAGATGCGATGGTGAATGTGCAAAAGGTTACTTCCTGAGTAAATGAAAAGATACGATTGATATTTTGAAACGAGTGCTTGCAACAATGGTGTTGTTGGTACAACATTACCTTACAGGGTCGCTGAACTGTGCCAGCGGCCCTGTAAATTTGTGTGCCATAAACCAGAATCTGCTGGAAACCATGAATTGATCATCGGTTTCTGGCATTTGCCTTATTTGACTGGAACATCTATAATATAAAGAAGACGTGCACGTTTTGTCGCACGCGCTTTTGGTACCCCTGGAAATGGGGACAGTGTTGGGAACGACCAGTATTCCTTTGGCTGTGGGGTAAAAGCAACAGTACTATATGAGGTGAAACCATGTCATTGATCAAAAAGGGAGGCACCAAGGGGCTGGGGCCAGGTGGCAAAGCCAAAGAATCATCCCCTGAAACGGAGGCTTCACCCCCAAAAGATACCACCCGTAGTATTGGGCCGCCCCCAGCAACGGATGGAACAGCTCTACCGCAAGAGCAGATCCCCCGACGCGGCGATACGACACGGAATGTCGCGCTCCCGCGGATTCAGCGCCCTCCCGAAAGCACCCCACAACGTGGTGATACCACACGTGGGGTGCGTCTTCCTGTTGATGTTCCTACGGGTCATGACACCAATGCCGCTGCGTCTGAGCCTGACTCAACCCGAAGCCTTGACCCAAATGCTCCTCCTCCCCATGAACCGATCGATCTTGATCCCGGCGATGCCGTTACGACCCATGGCATATCCCAGGGGAGTAAACGCGGTATCATTCAGTCACAGGTTTTAGTGAATGGGACCGTGCTCCAAGGGCGCTATGTTATCGAAAATGTTCTTGGTGTTGGTGGTATGAGTGTAGTCTATCGTGGTCGTGACCTGCGTTTTAAGGATGTAGTGCGTCCCTGTGCGATTAAAGAGATGTATCAGAGTGCGCCGGACTCCGATACACGGATGCTGAATCTCACCCTGTTTGAGCGTGAATCCGGTATGCTGGCAACACTCCAGCATACGGCGATTCCCAAGGTGTTTGACTTTTTTGAGGATCATGGGCGGATCTACCTGGTGATGGAGTTGATACCGGGTCGTGACCTGGAAACCGTCCTGGACGACGAGAAAGGGCCGATTAGCGAAGAGCGGGTTGCCCGCTGGGCGGTGCAAATCTGCGATGTGTTGAGCTATCTGCACAATACCAAGCCCAATCCGATTATCTTCCGCGATATGAAACCATCGAACGTGCTACTGACGCCGGAAGAGCGGATTGTACTGATTGACTTTGGGATTGCACGGCTGGTCGATCAGAGTAATCGCAAAGGCACGATGATTGGTACTGAGGGGTATTCACCACCGGAACAATACAAGGGGACGGTGGAAAGCCAGAGTGATATTTATGCACTTGGTGCAACCATGCATCATCTGCTGACGAACAGTGACCCGCGCCAGGAGACCCCCTTTACGTTTGGTGATCGACCGATCCGCCGTTTCAATCCCGCTATCTCGGCCGAAATGGAAGCGATTGTGAATAAGTCGCTCGAATATAATATGTTTGACCGCTGGTCGAGCGCCGAGGCAATGAAGCAGGCATTGTTCAAACTGCCAGTGCTGGGTGGGGTTGCCATGAAAACAGGGAGTGGGAGTTTACCTGGCCCTATGCACCTGGATCGTTCATCCAGCACCACCGAACTGGTCTGGAAATTCACCCTAGAGGAAGAAATCCGATCCTCTCCATGTGTTTCTGGAGATATGGTATTTATTGGTTGTTATGATACCAATTTGTATGCTCTCGATGCAACACGTGGTGATTTCCGCTGGAAATGTGCCACCGAGGGAGGGGTCTCTTCATCTCCTGGGGTCTGGCAAGATATGGTGATTGTTGGATCAGAAGATGGCAATGTGTATGGTATCGAAATACGCCGTGGTCATGTGCAATGGAAGTTTCCGACCGGCAAACCGGTGCGTTCCTCTGCGCGTATCCATGATCGTATTGTCTATATTGGCTCAGATAACATGCATTTCTATGCATTAGATGGCCTGCGAGGCACGGAAGTCTGGAAATATCGTGCCTGGAAACCGTTTCGTTCGACCGCCTGGGTCGATAACGGATCGGTGTATGTTGGCTGCGATGATGGGATGGTGTATGGTCTGGATGCTGTGAAGGGTTCGCTGAAATGGCGACAACGTACCCGCCAGCCCATTTTCTCATCACCACGTGTGGGCCATGGTCTGGTCTTTGTTGGCTCAATGGATAATCACCTCTATGCCCTGGATGAAAAGGGCGGTTTTCCGGTCTGGCGTTTTCGGACCAACCACTTTGTCAATTCTTCGCCCCGTCTGGATGGTTCGCGGGTGTATGTTGGCAGTTCAGATGGTAATATGTATGCCCTTGAAATAAAGAATGGACGATTGGCCTGGAAATTTGAGACGGGTAGCCAGATAACCTCATCGCCGTTTGTTGATGGTGGGCGGGTCTATTTTGGCGGAACTGATAATTATGTCTACTGCCTGGATGCGAACGAGGGCAACCTGATCTGGAAATATCCCACGCAGGCAGCGATTGTATCGTCACCGGTTGTCGTCAATGGCATCGTCTATATTGGTTCGTTAGACTATACCCTCTATGCATTGAAAGCCTGAGTTATGGTATTAAGCACTGAACAGCAGAATAGTAGCACGGATGAGCATTTGCAGGGCGAGGATGAAACCGCGATTGCCCATGAGAGCGAGCAACCGGTTGCAATACCTGATGGAACGGATGCCCGATTGACTACGGTGGAGGCGCCAGAACTGAACACGTTAGCTGCACCGGATAGCACTTCTAACCCTGAAAAGAGCTTAGATAAAGGGGACACCCGTCCATTAACCCATGAACCTGACACTGCCCCGGAAGAACGCGATGTCAGTCTGGAGACCCATCAACTTACGCCACATCACGTACCCACCGTCAATAACCGGGCCTCCCGGCAGGGTTTGGCCGCTGCTGTGTTACGTGATGTCGGTCGGGTGCGTGCGATGAACCAGGACAACGCGATCAGTCTGCTCACCGTTATCCCGCGTGAAGCCGATGACCTGCCTCTGGGTTTGTTTCTGGTGGCTGATGGGATGGGCGGGCATCAAGGTGGGGAAATTGCCAGTCAGCTGGCGGTTGCCAGCGTCGTGCGCTATGTGCTGGGTCATCTGTTGTTACCAGCCCTTGAGGATGACATGAGTGAACCGATCCAATCGCTGATGGAAGCAGCGGTTCAGGAGGCCAATCATGTCATCTGGCAACAGGCGCGGATGACCGGCTCTGATATGGGCACCACCTGTACGGTCGTGCTCATGCTTGGGCATACACTGTATATTGGGCATGTGGGTGATTCTCGCGCCTACTTACTGGAACATGGTTTGCTGCGTAAACTCACCACCGATCATTCAACAATTGAACGTTTAATTCAGTTAGGACAACTTGACCCGGCCGATGCACATACTCATGCGCTTCGTAATCAGCTGTATCGTACCGTTGGTCAACAACCTGATGTACAAGTTGATTTTCTTTATCAACCCATAGGAGAGAGCACCCATCTGCTCTTATGTAGTGATGGTCTCTGGGGTATGGTCAGCGATAGCCAGATTGCCCAGGCATTGAAGACCAACCCATGGCCCGAAGATGCATGCCGCGAACTGATCGCACTGGCCAATCTTGGTGGCGGCGAAGACAATATCTCAGCGGTGGTGGTGAGTCTCCCTGTGACAGAAAGGCAAAACGGGTGAGTATCGGTATCCAGTTAGAAACAATTCTGGGCCGTGAAGCGCTATTTGAGAGTGATGAACCACAGCTGGTATATGTTTTGGTACATGCTATACCGCATGGTAGTGCATCAAAGATGCCCAAAATGCCACTTAATCTCTGCCTGGTGATTGATCGCAGTTCATCCATGCGTGGTGAGCGATTATTTCAAGTCAAAGAGGCAGCCCGTCGCATTGTGGATCAGATGAGTGGGAATGATTATTTTTCGCTGATCACCTTTAATGATCGTGCCGATATTGTGGTATCGGCGCAACGAGCTGCCAAAAAAGATGAAATAAGACGCAAAATTGCTGGTATTGAAGCCGCCGGCGGTACCGAAATGGCAACCGGACTGGCAACCGCGTTGCAAGATATGCAACGAGTTGCTATCATGGGTCGTATGATCAATCGTATCTTGCTTTTGACTGATGGTCGAACCTATGGTGATGAATCGCTCTGTGTGCAACTGGCTCGCCGTGCGCAGGACCGGCGCATTGGTATTACGGCGCTGGGCATTGGTCATGAATGGAATGAAGATTTGCTTGAGACAATGGCCGCTCGTGAAAATTCGCGGGCAGAGTATATTACCTCATCGGCCGAAATTACACGCGTCTTCGCAGAAGAGCTCAAGCGGATGGAGACGATTTTTGCACAGAATGTGTCTTTACATGTGCATGTTGCTCCGGGTGGAATGCTTCGTTCCTTTGACCGGGTTGAACCGTTCATTGCACCAGTCTCTCTGATTGAACAGCAAGACCGGGTCTGGGCGGCCAATCTGGGAGATTGGCCTGGTACCGACCAGCAGACCTTTTTATTAGAGCTGGCGGCACCTCCTTTACGTTCTGGCAAACAGGTACTGGCTCAATTAACACTCCACTATTACCCTATCGGGCCACAAACCAATATGCAAGAGGTGCGTTCGTTGCTGCCTATTCAGGTGTTGCCCAATAGTGATGCCATGCCAGCAATCGATCAACAAGTCAAATACTGGTTAGAACGACTTGTGGCGTACCGATTGCAAGCTCAGGCCTGGCAGGATATTGAGTCGGGTGAGGTTGAAGATGCTTCGCGTCGCCTCAAAATGGCAGGCACGCGTCTGTTAGAGTCGGGTGAAACCGAGTTGGCACAAACCGTGGAAGCAGAAGCAACGCGTTTGCTCCGTTCTGGTCAAGCATCTGCTGAAGGGCGGAAACGGATTAAGTATGGGACACGTGGTCTTATTGGACAGCATGCCCGGCTGCCGGAGAAGTCAGAGAGATAGCACTACTGGGGTCCATCAGTCGTTCAGGAGTCCCCTCTATGCAAAAGTGTTGGAACTGTGATGCCAAAAACCTTGATGGTACCGTGTTTTGTACTGAATGTGGTGCAAGCCTCTTAGGGGTACAGCAAGGAAAGGAAACGACAACATCGCTTCAGCCTCAGACCGAGTCTGAGGGAGCACTCTTTGAGCCGGTTGTGGTGGCCGAACCCCAACCTACAGCACCAGTCGGTGAAAACACCTTCTTTCTGGTGATACTCAATAGCGGTCGAAGAATCACGCTCGATAAAACCGAAACAATCCTGCTTGGGCGAGAGGACTCCAAACGGGGTATTCGACCAACGGTCGATCTCGGCATGTTTGGTGGTTATGATGCGGGTGTATCCCGTCGGCACGCGTCGATTGTGATGAATCAAGACGAACTGCTGCTCGAAGATCTTGGTAGCGCCAATGGTACCTTTCTCAATGGCCAGCAACTTGAACCAGGTCAACCCCAACCATTACACCATGGCGACGAGTTGATGTTTGGGACATTGCTCTTACGTGTTGAAATGTAGTCATCGGCTGAATAGAACAGCGGGAAAAGGAGGATTGGATTGGCACGCACCGTTATTTTACATATTTCCGGCGAAGATCCGGTTGTCGGTGAGATCGATCGGGATCCGGAACCAACTGATTCCTTTGTCAAAGTTTCAAACTTGCGTAAACGTGATGGCAAAGATGTATCATATCTTGATCCATCGGTTTTGACGGTGATCTATCCTTGGCACCGGATTACCTTTTTGGAACTGATGCCAGATGAAGGTGAACGCGATCAGGTGATCGATTTCTTTCGCACCTGAGCACATCTTCCAGACGACATGGTATCAGCTTTTCGCGGGGAAAACCAGGTCTCTCTCTGGTGGAGCCGGTTTTTCCCGCTGGTGCTGATTGTGTGGCTACTGGCTGCTTCATCGGGAGCTTATACCAATGTCAGCACAGACCATGCCATGATCACTCCCTCCGGTACGATACAGCACACGGGCTTTGCGGGGTTGCAGCGGGGCACGCACCCAGATGGCATCAAGCCGTAACAGAGCACCAGCACCACCGTAGCGACCAGTATTTGGGAAGGTATGCCCGAACCCTCGTGCAGTCGCCCGATACACATCACACAGGCGTTCTGCCAGCAGCCGATACCAACGCTCATACTCTACCAGATTCCAGTCACCAGCGACAATCAGCGGCCCATCGATAGCATCTATCTGACGGAGGATCTGTGCCAGTTGCCAATCACGCAGACGGGTATCATACCGATGCATGCGCCACAAAAAGGCCAGGGGCGTCATAGTGTGCATGGGGCGATGACCAAATCGTGGTGCCCGCAGGTGAACATTCAACACGGTTAGCTGCGTTTCACCACAGAGGAGATTCGCCTCCATACTGCCTATTGCTGTCAATATATGGGCATCTTGTACCGGATAACGACTCAATAAGCCCATGCCATATGGGTTGTTTGCTGGAAAGAGACGTTGATAGGGGTAAAGCCAGCTGAGGTCTTTGAGCAGAGCAGCCATTGCCGGCGAAAGTTCTTGAATCAGGATTAGATCAGCTCCTGGCGCAAGCAGAGCCGCGACGGTTGCCCGGATGTTGTGGTTGCGATAATGCTGGTTGACGGTAAGCACCCGGATCGAAGGACCATGGTGTG
>JAAURD010000198.1 GCA_012034075.1 Chloroflexaceae bacterium
CGCGGTGCCGCCAACCGCCACGGCGACCAACACCACGGTGCCGCCAACCGCCACGGCGACCCCAACCCCTGATTCGGGCGAACCGGTGCCACCGGAGCGTGTCGAGGCCGCCGATGATGCGCTCGCCTGGATGAGTCTCCTCCAGGATGATAATGGCAGCGTTGGCCCACAGGGTCCGCATATTGACTCGGTTATTGCGTTTGCGGCGCGTGGTATCCCTGTGACAGAATGGCCTACCAGCTCGACTGGCGCAACCATGGTAGACTATCTCGAGAGCATTGCACCAACGTATGCCCGCAGCGCTTCAACCACAGGGAAGCTGATTGCCGGTATTGTTGCCGCCGGGGAAAATCCACGTAACTTTGCCGGAGTCAATTTTGTGTCACGTCTCAACGGGTATTATAACCCGACTACAGGTCAATTTGATGGTTCGTTCTGGGATAGTGAGTGGGGTATCTTGGGTTGGCATGCTGCGGGTGAACCGATTCCCGATGCAGCGCGGCAGGCGTATGCAGACGAAGCATTGCCCAGTGGTTGTTTTGCCGGATTTGGCGGTATTGCCACCGGTGATGATGTTGGCATGGCGCTGATGGCACTGGCTGCCGCGGGTGAACCCCTTGACTCATCAGTGATTCAGGACGCGATTGATTGTGCTCGTGATACGCTGTGGGCAGACAATGGTGGTTTTATTGATGGCATGGACCAGGCCAATACCAAGAGCACCGCGCTGATGATTATGGGCTTGCAGGCGGTTGGCGAAGACCCATCGAGCGCTGCATGGACGATAGGTACCCCACCAATTAATCCCTACAACTTTATTCTGAACTTGCAACAATCTGATGGGAGCATCTGGTGGGCACCGGGTACCCCCGGTTCGCCGCTGCTATCAACCCACCAGGCAATACCGGCGCTCGTATCACAGCCCTATTCGGAGATGCCTTACAGTGGTATTGCTCTTGCAACACGTAGCCGCGCACAGGGTGCCACCATGCCAGTCACGCCATCTGAACAGGCAGGGTCAGAACTGACACCCGCCAATGCGAATGGCTGCCAGGTGCAAGGTGCGCTGGTGTACATCCCGGCCTCAGCGGTGCAAGACGAAGCCGATTTGCACTGCAATGTTCTGGAACAGCCGTCTTATGCATTGCCTGATGCTACCGTGGCGTTGCGCAGCTTTACGGTGGCGGTTACCACATGGCCGGACAATGAAAGCGTCACAGAGCTGGATCGTGATCTGCTGGTGCAGGTTGCGTATGACCCGATGGAACTGGAAACGCAGGGCATTGACCTGACCAGCCTGCAACTGGTTGCCTGGAATGTGGCTACCAGCACGTGGGATGTCGTGCCAACCGATTACGATGTTGCGACGAGTCAGCTCACTGGTCGGAGCAATTACCTGACCGAGTTCGCTCTGCTGGGCACGCCGGTAGAGCAGACCACCGACCCGGAACAAGGGCCACACATAATCTACCTGCCATTTGTGAGCAGGTAGATTATATCCTGATCGTTTGTTCAGCAGGGGCTGGCTGTTACCCGACAGTCAGCCCCCTGTGGTGTTTTTGAGCAGCGCAGTTGCAACGACCCATGCTATAATAGATACAGGATGGACTATAGACAGACGGGTGTATGATGCACGCATTTCAGTCGCGCTTGCGGCCAATGACCGTAACTGATATTCTTGATGCTACTTTTCGTCTCTACCGCGATAATTTTCTGACCTTTTTCGGTATCGCAACCATGTTGCAAATCCCGTTTATTGTGCTCTACCTGTTGGTCACCATGTTTTTTGGTCAGGGTATTCCCTCGGATCTAGTGGAACTGGCACAGATGGTACCCCGGTTTAACCTGTCTGAAGACTCGCTGACTGATCTGCCGATTGGCAATATGGTGGGGTACTTTGGTTTTGTCATCCTGATTTCCTTGTTCGAGGCATTCTTTGTGGTGCAAATCATCAATGGTGCGCTCACCCATGCGATCTCCCAACGCTATCTGGATCAACCGATTGGTATGCTCGAGGCGTATAGCAATCTGGGCAGCCGGCGGATTGGCAATCTGGTACTTAATGGCGTGATCATTAGTCTGTTCAGCATGATTGTCTCGCTCTTAATCGTTGGTGGTCTCTTCTTCAGTTTTGTTCTGATGGGAACAGGGTTTGGGCAAGGCAGTAACAGCGGCTTTCTGCTCATTGCAAGTGGCTTTGTGGGGATTCTCGTTTCGCTCTTGATCGGCCTGATCTTGTTGGTGCTGCTGGGAATGACCTTCCTGTTTGCGCCACAGGCGATAGTACTGGAAGATTCTAACGCGTGGGGGGCTATTCGTCGCAGCTGGCAACTGGTGCGTAGCTCATTCTGGCGCATCATGCTGATTTTGCTGGTGTTCTGGCTGCTGATTCAGTTGGTGACGATTGGTCCTTCGTACATGCTGAATCTCTTACTGAATGTCGTGTTTGATCCACTCAATGATTTTGCCATCCATCAAGCGATGTCGCTGTTGATCAGCTACTTTTTGCAATTGCTGGTTTTACCCCTGCAACTCTGTGCCTATACCCTGCTTTATTATGATCTACGGGTGCGTAAAGAGGGCTATGATATGCAGTTAATGGCACAGGATCCTACCCCATCAATGGTTTCCTGATGCACCATTATTTCTGTCGCCAACTACAGCTGCTGCGGCCAATCTGCGCATTACTGATGATCCTGGTGTTGACCGGATGGTTTGGGCCGGTACAGGCACAGGAAAACCCAACGCCTGACCTGGCAACCTATGAAGTCTGGGTGCGTGCCGCACTGGCGGCTGCCCAGCGCAACGACCGTATTGGCCTGGAGCGTGAGGCAGCACCACCTCTCATCAATGCCAGGGCCGTGTTGGTCGGCAATGATATGAGCGTGCCAGTGGATAATAGCTGGCTGGCGGTTGCGTTGGATGAGCCAGAACCGGATCTGGTACAGATTGCCAATCGCCTGCAGGCAGCCCTGGATGCGCTAGCACGGCCTTCACATACGCTACCAACCCAGGCACATGAACAACTCGATACCCTGTTGCGCCAGCCGCCTTTTGCCCAGGAAGAGCGGCAGGAAACGCTGTTTGATCAGTTTGTGAACTGGCTGTTGCGGCAGCTTGAACAGTTCTTTGGTGAGGGTAATGATGCGACGAGTGGGCTGCCAGGTCAAATCATGCTGCTGTTCATGGGCGTGCTGATTGCTGGTGTGGTCATCTATCTCTTGTTAGGGCTCCGCCGAACGATGGTGAGCGAAGCTCAGGTGCGGGATACCGATGATCCAGAGGCACGCCTCACCGCAAACACCGCGTTGCAGCAGGCCAGCGAACTGGCGCGTGGGGGCGACTATCGCACGGCGGTGCGCTACCTCTATCTCTCCTCGTTGCTCTGGTTGGATGAGCGCGACATGTTACGCTATGAACGCAACCTGACCAACTATGAGTACCTGGATCGCTTGCATGAGCAACCAGAATTGCGCACATGCTTGATGCCAATTGTCGAGACTTTTGATCGTGTCTGGTATGGTCTTGATCCGTTGGATGCGGATGGGTTTGCCCGTTATCGGCAGCAAGTTGAGGCGTTGCGGCGGATTCGTCCTTCGCGCTCGTGATACCATGGAGCGCGGTCGTCCGTCGCATACCCCTCATTCCGGCCCTTCTTCCACAAGGGGAGGAGGGAGTCACTGCTGCCTGATCTTGCCTGCCGCATGCGGGCAAGATGCAACGCTGCGCCCCTACAAAGCAAGCGCGTGCGGCTGCATGCCGGCGTTCAGTTTTTCGATGGCTTTTTGGGTTGGTCAAGCGCCTGGATCGAAAATCGGGCGATCAGCGTCTCATTGCCGGCCGGTTTGATAACCAGCGCCATCAAGCCGGCGTCGATATCTTCAAAATAGAAGAAGTTGGCGATCAGATAGTTGAACCAGGCGCCGCCATGATAAAACTGAGCGTCCTCAGCATAGAGCATCATCATCTGGCTTACCGCGATGACCGACTGTTTAAGCGCCGATTGAGCACAGGTAACCAGCACCTGCTGCAAAAAATCGTTCTGAGTAGGGGTGCTCATATCCATAAAGTGCTCATCTTCGCTAATATGATCATAGAAATAATCAAAGACCGTATAAAAATCGGTCGCGGAGATCAGCCGTACCTTTAATTCGGCCAATTTTTGCATTGTTTCCTGCATTGTCAGCTCCCTCTGCTATAACACGTCTCTGGCGCAATCGCCAGGGCAATCAGTTAGTGGATGGCTTTTTGGTCTGGTCGATGAGATGCGTGGAAAAGCGTGCCAGCATGGTTTCACCGCTATTTGGTTTGACGACCAGGGCCATCAAGCCGGCGTCGATATCTTCAAAGTAGAAGAAGTTCGCAATGAGGTAGTTAAACCAGCCCCAACCATGGTAAAACTGTGCCTGCTCAACATACAACATCATCATCTGGTTCACTGCAACTATCTGTTGTTTAAGGGCTGAACGAACACAAATCACCAGCGATTGTTGCAAAAACTCGTTCTGTTTTGGGACACTCATCAGGGCAAGAGATTCATTTTCACCGAAGTTATCGTGAAAATAATCAATGACCTTATAGAACTCGGTGGCCGTGACCAGTTTCATCTTCAATTCAGCCAATTTTTGTAGGGTGTCTTGCATTGTTTGCTTCCTCTCGTTGCCGTAGCGCACCTCTTGCACCATGGAACCAGGAGACCGGCTCCTGGGCCTTCGATGGATCTGTTCCCGTGATGTATACCACGAAGGATGCTTTCATAGTACCATATTTTGCGATCAGTGATATCAGGTAATGACCACCGGGCGCCATGCCAGCAACAAGCCGTTGAGCACGCCGATGCCGCTCCTAGCACTGCCGAAGGAGCGCTGGATCAGTTCCTCGAATGCCTTCCGGTCGACGTTGGCGGTGTGTGCGGCTTGATTACGGATAAAGCTGATCTGCTCCAGTTTGGCACGGACCTCGGGCGGCACCAGCGGTGGTTGTTCCGGATTCTGGTGTCGTCGGTCGCCGACTCCGTCTGGGCCATCGTGGTCATATCGATGTACTATCTGAGAAATCCAGTTGGTGCCATAACCGGTCACTTCAGCGATGTGTTTCACAGAAAAGCCTCGGGCCTACCGCCAGATGATCTGCTACTGCGATGGTGAGACGGTGTCGGGCGCGGTGCGATAGCGTTGCTCCAATTTGTCAATCGACACATGTTGGATAATGTGTCATGTTCTCATTTTATTATTATACACCCGAATTTGGTATTAGATGCACTGAAACGGGTTGGGTTTGACCCGTCACGGCGGACATTTGTCCTGTGGGAGGGAGTTACCTACTACCTGCAAGCCGAGGCAGTCGAAGCGACCCTCCAGACAGTTGCGCACTATCTGGCACGGTGGTCTGGCTTTGGAAGCGTTGAAGCGCAAAGCGGCAACGAGGCGCTCCGCGTCCTTGCAGGCGAGACGCCTGCGCTCCAGCGCATACCAGTGATCACCTGAATTTGGTATATCATGAGCATTCCCGTGATCGTTGTTCAGTCCAATCGGTGGTACAATAACCCAGAAGAACAAGAAAGGATCACGACAACGTGTTTATGACATTGCTTCACCGACTGCAAGCAACGATGAGCAGCTATGGTCGTTGAACGTCCGGTCGAACGACTGGGGCTGATCGGGTGGCTGCACAAAAACCTGTTCAGTACCTGGTACAACATATTGCTCACGCTGCTGTCGCTGGCACTGATCGTTGCCGTCGTGCAACCCCTGCTCATCTGGGTTTTGACCCAGGCCGAGTGGGATGTCGTGATGGTCAATCTGCGCCTTCTCCTGATTGGCTTCTTCCCGCTCGATCAAATCTGGCGTGTGTGGGTCTGTCTGGCTGCAACTATGGCCCTGCTTGGCCTTAGTCGCGGTATCTGGCCGCATATTGTTGGCGGTGTCGCGCCAGTCTATGGCGCGGGCTTGCTCTTGCTGGCGTTGCTGCCCATCGAGCTGAATCAGCGGCTCTGGCTCGTGCTCTGTGGGGGACTGGTCTTTGCCGGTGCGGCGCTCAGCCGTTTTCTGGTGCAACGCAGCAATCAGCGGATCATCGGGTGGGTTGCGATGGGTTGGGTATTGCTGCTGCCGCTGACGCTCTGGTTGCTGCGCGGGTTTGGGCTGGTGCTGCCAGTGATTGAGACCAGCGAATGGGGCGGGCTGTTGCTGACCCTGGTGATGGCAATCAGTGGCGTGGTCTTTGCGTTCCCCCTGGGGGTGTTGCTCGCGATTGGTCGGCGTAGCGAGTTGCCCGCCTTTCGCTGGTTCTGTACCATCTCTATCGAAGTCGTTCGGGGCGTTCCGCTGGTCACCGTGCTCTTTATGTTTCTGATTATGCTGCCGCTCTTTATTCCCGGTAGCGAATCGACCGATAACATTGCACGGGCGATTATCGGTCTGACCATCTTTACCTCGGCCTATATCGCCGAGAATGTGCGGGGTGGGTTGCAAGCGATACCACGCGGTCAGTTTGAAGCGGCCAAAGCCATCGGTCTGAATCCCGTCTTCAGTATGCTGCTGATTATCTTACCGCAAGCGCTGCGCATTGTCATTCCCTCGAACGTGAACCAATTTATCAGCCTGCTCAAAGATACCTCGCTGGTGGTCGCCGCCGGTGGGGGCATCCGCGAACTGCTGGGCATGGCCGATTCCCTCATGGGTCAGGCCGAGTTCCAGGGCAAGCAAGCCGAAGTGCTGCTCTTTGCCGGCCTGATCTACTGGATCCTGGCCTATTCCTTAACCTATGTCAGCAAACGTCTTGAACAGCATATCCAGAGGCATACCACATGAACCTGATGCATCCCGATCCACCACAGCCATCCGATGGAATGATTATCTGTAACGATGTGCATAAATGGTTTGGCGAATTTCACGCTCTGCGGGGCATTACCACAACCGTACAGCGCGGTGAGGTGCTGGTCATTTTTGGTCCGTCTGGTTCGGGCAAATCGACCTTTATTCGCTGCCTCAACCGGCTGGAAGAACATCAGCTAGGCCAGATTACGATTGATGGAATTGAATTGACCAGCGATATTCGCAATATCGAAGCGATTCGCAGTGAAGTCGGCATGGTCTTTCAACAATTCAATCTCTTTCCCCATCTCACCGTGCTCGAAAATATCACGCTGGCCCCGATCTGGGTGCGACGCTGGCCCAAAGGACGCGCCCGCGAGGTGGCGATGGATTTGCTTGAGCGGGTCGGCATCGTCACGCAGGCCAGCAAATATCCCGGCCAACTTTCGGGAGGGCAGCAGCAGCGGGTGGCAATCGCCCGTGCATTGGCGATGCAGCCCAAAATAATGCTTTTTGACGAGCCAACGTCGGCCCTCGACCCGGAGATGATCAAAGAGGTGCTCGATGTCATGATGGAACTGGCCGCCAGTGGCATGACCATGCTGGTTGTTACCCATGAGATGGGCTTTGCGCGTGAAGTAGCCCACCGTCTCCTCTTTTTTGATCATGGTCAGATTGTCGAAGAAGGCACACCTGAACATATGTTCAATGACCCGCAAGAGGAGCGTACCCAGCAATTCCTGGCCCAGATCCTCTCATAGTCTGTTACAAGGAGCCCAAATACATGACCTTATCCCAGGATTTATGGCAAGAACATCAATCGATAGTTGCCGAAATGATGCACGACCCCTTTATTGAAGGCATCGCCGATGCCTCGCTATCACATCAGCGCTTTACCTATGCTATGCGCCAGGAAGGGCACTACCTCGAGACGATTGCCCGCGTGTATAGTATTGCCGCTGCTAAGGCCCCCGGTTGGGAGAGCTTTGGTATGCTGCATAGCATGGCCGACCGTGCTGTGCGCGATGTTGAGATGTACTATCAGTTTGCGCCACAGCTGGGCGTTGATGTTGTGGATAAAACGCTGGACCCGACGATGCATCGCTTTACCGACTTTCTGTTATCTACCGCGTGGGGGCAAGATATTGGTCTGACCGTTGTGGCCCTGGTGCCCTGGCAGCGGGCATATGATTTTATCGGCGATGAAATCAGCCATCACGACATTCCAGAGCATGGCTCTATCGACTGGTTGCGCAATTGCACCGACCCGGGGCGTGATTTGCTGATCCGTCAGCTCGAAGACTTGATTGATCATTATGCCAGACCGACACCGGTCACGTATAACACCTATCAATATGCGTTGCAATGTCAGCGTGATTTTTTTCAGGCGGCCTGGGATACTGAACCGGATGCTGAATCAGAGGAGTGATGCCAGATTCAAGGGATCACTGGTATGCACGTTGCAACACAGTGGAAGCGTTGGCCTGCCAAAGCGGCGGCAAGTTTGGAGTCGGGTAGCGGGTATCGGGCATCGTCAGGCGTTCCGTGCCCGGTGGAGCAAAAGGACACTGGTTTGTTTTTGTTGGCGCTCCGTGTGGTTGGACCGGTTACGCGGCTGCAAGCCGCGCCTACGATCTCTGGCGGTCGGGACGACCGTGCCGGTGCAGCTTGCAAATGTTGGAGCGTTGGAGCGCGTTCCCCTCTCCCTTCTCCCCTTGTGGGAGGAGGGCC
>JAAURD010000014.1 GCA_012034075.1 Chloroflexaceae bacterium
TCGGGTAATCGTATGCGCTTTGATAGAACGGTGGAGCGCCTGCTTGGTAGGGTCGCAGCGCGCTGCGACCCTACAAAGCAGGCTGCAAGCCGCACCTCTTATCGATTAACCGAATTTGGTATGAGACGTAGATGCGGCTGTAGGGGCGTCAGCGTGCTACGCCCATGGCACCTGCATTTGGTATGCTACCTGATATCCATATTTAAATATGGACGCGACAATACCAGCCGGGGTCTGCCTCGCGCACGTAGCCCTTGAGTTGGAGCATAGCCAGGGCGGCATTGACGGTGCCGATGGGCAGATCGCTCAGCCGACAGAGGGCATCGGTGTGCTGTGGTTCCGCCGAAAGATGGCTCAACAACGTGGCTTCGGTCGGGTCTTCGGGCAGGTCAAGCATGGCCTGCTGCTGCACGGGCAGCGTCGTGAGGTTGAGTTCCTCCAGAATATCCTGGGCACTGGTCACCAACGTTGCCCCATTGCGCAACAAGTTATGGATCCCTGCACTACGAGCGCTAAAGATCGAACCAGGCACGGCAAACACATCGCGCCCCTGTTCCAGCGCAAACTCGGTTGTGATCAGGGCGCCACTCTTGAGCGGGGCCTCGATGATCAGTGTGCCGAGCGAGAGACCGCTAATGATCCGGTTGCGTGGTGGGAAATTGGCTGCGTGTGGTTGTGTGCCCAGTGGATAATCGCTGATCAGTGCCCCATGTTGGATGATCTGCGCTACCAGTTGTCTATTGCGCTCAGGGTACGTAATATCAAGACCACAGCCCAACACCGCTATCGTTCGGCCACCCGCTTCGAGAGCAGCGCGGTGGGCCTCGGTATCGATACCCATAGCCAGGCCACTCACAATCGTCAGGCCCTGCTGCGCCAGGTCGGCCACCAGCCGTCGGGTCACCTCTTTGCCATATGTCGTGGGCGAGCGTGTACCCACGACCGCCAGAGACCAATCATCTTGATTGGTAAGCTGACCGCGTATATAGAGGAGTGGTGGAGCATTAGGAGCATGCAGCAGTAACGTGGGATATTCCCGGTCTTCGATAGTGAGCAGACTCAGACCGGCCTTGAGCACACGCTCCATTTCGGCATCGAGATCGAGTGAGCGCTGCGCCTTGAGCAACCCACCAATACTACGTTCATCCAGACCGGCCGCTTTCATATCCATCGGGTGACCATGCCAGGCGGCATCAACCGAGCCACACTGTTCGATCAGCCGTTTTAAGCGGGTGGGGCCAATACCGGGGACCAGATTAAACCCAAGATAATACGGTGTGTGATTGGTCATAGGTCTTGCCTTGATGCTGTTTGGGCAGGAATCAAACTGGTAACATTCTCAGCTGAACGGATGGGACCACGGGTGGCCTGAACCATTTTGTGGGCCAGATGTGGCATCCATTTGCCCAGTGTCAGCAGCAGTGCTGCCCGACTGGGCTGTTGCAGAGAATGGTGCAACCGCCAGCATTGCTCCAACTGCTGGTCAAACTCACGATGCCAGGCCTCATGGTAGCTCGCTTCCCACTGGGCGCGTGAGCGGCGGTCCTTGAGGAAGTCATGGACCAGTGGCGCACAGATTTCCGCCGAACGGAGCGCCATCGCCATGCCATCAAAACAGAGCGGCGGCAGCATCGCCGCGGCATCGCCCAGGCGCACGGTGCGGTTCCAAGGGGTTGCTGGCTGTTGCGCTGGAAAGCCAGCGTGGATGATACTGCTCTCCTCCAGCAGGCGGCCCTGCTCCAGTTGTTGCCCAAGGGCGGGGTGCCGTTGACTCAGCGTCTTGATTGGGCGACGGATATCGTCCGAACGACCTGGCAGCACTGATTGTTGCATAAACGCCCAGAGCTGAACATGTTCACCATCCGCAAGCGGCAGCGGTGTGAGCGCGGCATAGCCCCCCTGAAACACAAACAACTCGATAGTGTTGGGCGATGCCAGGGGCAGGTTTTCATAGTCACATCGCAAAGCGATCATAGGTGTTTGTTTCGCGTTCTCGGTGTGGATCGGACGTAACCCGTACAATCGATGCCGCCCGCATGCGGTTATAGCAGTGCGACCGCGCACCCGTTTTCCTTCATCCCAGCCCATCAATTCAATCGTATAGCCGCGATCAGCTTCAATAATCGCAGTTGCACGAACACCCGTCAGTACTTCAGCGCCAGCTGCTTGAGCAGCCTGCACCAATGCCCGATCCAGGTCAGGTCGGTTGAACATCCAGGCTTGCGCTGGTAGATTAAGGTTGAGACGTGCTCGACCAGGCGTCATCAGGCGAACATGTTCGATGGGCAGCGGCTGTAAGGCAGCAACCGTATCGTACAAGCCAAGAACGATTAAACTGGCCTGGGCTTCAGGCGAGAGACACCCGCCAGAGGAATCTTGTGATGGTATGTGGTTGCGTTCAATCACCAGTACATCCCAACCCAGGTGCGCCAGCACGGTAGCCAGACTACTCCCCGCAATGCCCGCCCCAATAATAACCACATCTCGCATCGGATTGTCCTCTTCCCTTTGCCGCCTGATCGCACCGTTGAATCACGGTGAACAACGAGACATTATACCTGATACGCGCAGCAGTTCTGTCACCGCACTTCACGGCTAAAACAGGGTGCAACGTTTGTTGCCAAACAATGGTACACTATGAGTATCTGCTTTCGGTTTGAGCGAAAGGACCATGCTGATGTCTATCACGTTTCTGTATATTGATGACTGTCCATCACACGAGGAAACACTGGCACGTCTGGTAGACGTTTTGCAGCAAGAAGGTGTGCATGATGACATCACCCGGATCAGGCTTCAGAATCCATCAGAGGCAGAGGCATGGCGCTTTGTTGGCTCACCGACGCTTTACATCAATGGTCGTGATATCGATCCACCGCTAGCGGAGACATCTTATCGATTGACTTGTCGTACCTATCACCACGAAAATGGTCGCGTATCACCCATGCCATCGGTCAAGATGATTCGCCGTGCGGTGCGTCAGTCCTATGGTCTAATGAAACCTCAAGTATCTGGTACAACCGAAGAGGAGGACACACTCTTGGCATTACATATAGTTGAAGGCATCATTGATTTTACATTACCCGGCGTTGATGGAAAACAACACTCATATGCAGATTATCATGACCAGAGTATCCTGGTTCTCATCTTTTCATGTAACCATTGCCCCTATGTGCGAGCCTGGGAAGATCGCATGATTGCGATTCAGCAGGATTATGCGGATAAAGGTGTACAACTGATTGCCATCAATGCGAATGATGCCAGCAAGTACCCAGATGATAGCTTTGAACAGATGCAGCAACGTGCGACCGAAAAGGGGTTCAACTTTCCGTATTTGCACGACGAAACACAGCAGGTGGCCCAGGCTTTTGCAGCACAGCGAACGCCTGAAGTGTTTGTGTTTGATCAGCAGCGGCGGCTGCGTTTTCATGGCGCAATCGATGATCATTTTGAAGACCCCGAGAAGGTCAACAACCACTATCTACGTCAGACCCTGGATGCATTACTGGCCGGTGAAACGCCTGCAATCCAGGAGACCAATCCCGTAGGTTGTACGATTAAATGGAAATGAACAAAGGAAATGAATATATGTGCCTTATTTATAGGAAACACGACCACCATGAACGGTCGATTAGTTCTCTCTGGACATTTGTTCTAATCTGTTGCTCATTCCTGCTCTTAACCGCCTGTGGCAACACCACAAGCCCGGCATCGACGACAGAATCTGCACCAACACCGGTGACTGAGGGAGCAACAGATACGGATTTCCCTTCGGTCACCTCATCAGATGCAGCAACCGTAGCAGCACCAACTGACGATACCGCATCGGTTGAAAGTTCAGCTGAAATAACCACGACAGCCGAACTCAGCTATAACGATTGCCCATTTGAACCACCAGAATCGGCATCGGTGACCTGTGCAACGCTGATCGTCCCGGAAGACCGCAGCCAACCGGATGGCAATAGGGTTGAGCTGGCGGTTGCGATCATTGAAAGTTTCGCAGATGAGCCGGCTAACGACCCAATGATCTACCTGGATGGCGGGCCAGGTAATTCAGCCCTGTCGGACCTGGACAGCTGGATTGACTATGGCTATGCGGACGAACGTGATGTCGTGCTGTTTGACCAACGCGGTACGGGCTACTCGCTCCCCGATCTCAACTGTCCCGAATATGATGAGTTCGACGACACTATCGATGCGATGCAAGCCTGTCACGACCGCCTGGTAGCAGAGGGCATCGACCTGACGCAGTATAATAGTGCCGCCAGTGCCGCCGATGTCAACGATCTGATCCGTGCTTTGGGCTATGAGGAAGCCAATCTCTTTGGTATTTCGTATGGCACCCGCCTGGCCTTGACCACGATGCGTGATTTTCCCGATCATATTCGCAGTGTCGTGCTCGACTCGGTGTACCCACCAGATGGCGATAGTTATATTGATCAGGCGCACCATATTGATGGTGCGTTCACTGCGCTCTTTGAAGGCTGTGCCGCCAATGAGGAGTGCAATGAGGCTTTTCCTGATCTGGAAGAGATGTTTTATACACTCGTTGATGAGCTTGATGCTGAAACGATTGATATTGAGTTCATCAATGCAGAGACCGATGAGCTTGAAGAGGTAACCGTTGATGGTCAGACCTTAATTGATATGGTCTTTAACACACTTTACGACACGGATACCATTCCGATCCTCCCGCTGGTGATTGCTGATACCGCTGAAGGCTACGATGATTGGCTGATTGAGTTGGCCGAAAGTGGGGTCGCCGGCTTTGGTCGCTATCAACCCGTTGATGCAGAACCAGATGGTGATAGCGAAGGTATGTTCTACTCGGTCGAATGCCACGAGGAGATGGCCTTGAGCGATTACGATACGGCTATCGAAGAAGCGTCAAAGTATCCCTATCTGGAAGACTATCTGGTGAGCAGTATTGATGAAGATGCGGCTATCTGCGCAATTTGGGGCGCCGGAAGTGCAGACCCTATCGAGAGCGAAAACGTTGAGAGCGATATCCCAACGCTCATTCTGGTTGGCAGTTACGACCCGGTGACACCTCCGGAGTGGGCCCAACTCGCGGCCGAGGGCTTAACCAATCATCAGTACTATGAGTTTCCTGGTTTTGGACATAGTGTCAGCGTCAGCCACGATTGCCCAGCAAGCATCGCGCTGCAATTTCTGGATGATCCGACAGCGGAACCAGATGCCGGTTGTCTGGAAGACCTGCTGGATGGCCCGGACTTTGAACTGCCCTGAGATGATACTCTGGTGAAAATCGTCCTTTGTGGTGAATCTTAGACGACATTCAGGTGATCACTGGTATGCGCTTTGCGTCCGGACAGCGTGTGGTCGTGCCGACCACCGTGCGGCTGCAAGCCGCACCTACGTTCCCGAATAGCGTGCGTTCGTGCCGACCGCCGTGCGGCTGCAAGCCGCACCTACGTCTCATATCGATGCTTGCCATTTGGTATTAGACGTTCGCTGAAAAACGCTGCACGCTGGCTGCATGCACAACACCCGAAGAAGATTTTTTAAGCCTGGAATTGAGCCCCATACGCCACCCGACCCTTCTCCCACGCGGGGAGAAGGGTGAGATGAGTGGCCTAGCCACCGACGGCTTCGCAGAGCCAGATTAGGTCAACTGCCGCTGCTAACGAGCGACGATCACAATCCCAAAGAGCATCGCAAAGAAGAACGGTGAAAGAAACAGGATTGCCAGCCACGATTTATCATAGCGCAGGTGCATATAGTAAAGCGCAACGAGCGTAGCCTTTGCCAGCGCGATGATCAACAGAACGGGCACCCAGATATGATGCGGGATAGGTACCCAGCCAAAATAAATTTCGGTCATCACCGGAAAGACTTCAATCGCCGTGAGAAGAGTGAGCCACAAAAAGATCATCATATAGGGCGGATGACGATGCCCATGCTCCGGATGTTTTGGCGGTTTGGCCATCATTGGGGGTGCCTCTTTCGCTTCAAACGAGATACACAATGGTAAACAATAGGATCCAGACCAGATCGACAAAGTGCCAGTATAAGCCAAACATCTCAACACCCACATAATTCTGGGCGCTATAGCTGCCGGCAAAGGCCTTGATAATGACAATGAGCAACCATAAGACACCAATGGTAACGTGAGCGCCGTGAAAGCCGGTTTGAATATAGAAGGTAGTGCCAAATGGGCTATTCACCACCAATTCTTCGGCTTCGGCGGTCTCCGTGGCAGCGCTATGCTCTTCGCCGGTCGCCTCTTCGGCAGCAGCACCAGCGGCGTGCCCCCCGGCATGAATGATATAGCTGTTGAAGGTGAGCCCATGACCGGTGAGCTTGACATACTCATAGGCTTGAATACCAAGGAAGATACTGCCTAGAATAAAGGTAGCAATCAGAAATATGCGAAAAAGCATCTGTTTGCCATCTTGCAATGCGGCCAGGGCCTGTACCACGGTGACGCTACTCACAATAAGAATGAAGGTATTGAGTGATGTGAGCGGTACATCCAGGACTTCAC
The DNA here is from genome assembly GCA_012034075.1 of Chloroflexaceae bacterium. Taxonomy (GTDB): domain Bacteria; phylum Chloroflexota; class Chloroflexia; order Chloroflexales; family Chloroflexaceae; genus JAAURD01. The sequence continues at coordinate 6,506 of JAAURD010000014.1, forward strand.
CGGGGAAGGGCCAGCTTTCTGGCGGGGTTTGTACCCGAATAAGAATAGAACCGCCAATCAGACCACTAAAAAAGATAACTTCCGAAATCAGGAAGATCCACATAGCGAGTTTGCGGCTGCCAACACCGCTTGTCTCTTCGGTGTGACCAGTTGATAGCGCCTGGTTAAATGCCATGGCCGTGTGCTCCTTTACACCAGATAAAATGCCGCAACAATCGGAATCCAGACCAGTGCTACAAAATACCAGTAGAGTGCGCACATCTCTACTGGTATATAGTGTTGCGCATGAAAATGGCCCATGCTTGCGCGAAGATGGACCACCATGAAGATCAAGACGCCGATAACAACATGAATGGCATGCAAACCGATCATGACAAAGAAGATCGAAGCATACGCGCCATCACTCATTGCAAAACCAAGTGTCGAAAATTCATACACCTGCCCGCCAATAAAGATCACGCCGGCAAACATGGTGGCAATAAGCAGGTTTTCAAACAACTGCTGGCGGTCAGACCGAACAGCCCGGTAGGCCATATGCATGAGGCCAATGCTGGAAAGTAACACGACGGTATTGAGCATAGCTAGCATGGGATCGAGGGTTTGACCACCAGGTGGCCCCCAGGTCGGCATATCCCAACGCAAAAACAGGTATGATGTGAACAGGCCGAAGAAGAACATCGCTTCGGCAAAAATAATCATCCAGATAATCGCTCGCATATTGCGCGTAGCGACCGATTGTCGGGTACGCGGTTTTGAAAACGTTGGTGCTTGCATTAGTGCTGCTCTTTTCTGCGTTCAAGCTGAATATCATCGTAAATCCAGCCACCGACGCCAATGGCAACGATAATCAACCCCAGGAGTATGACAACAAGACCCAGAGCAACACCAGCAGCAAACAGCGTGATACCAATGGCCAGGACAAACGGCCAGATGGTTGGATCGGGCAAGTGCGTATCGGGAATATAGTAGCCATCGCGGTCAATGTAGCCACTATGAGCCTCGCCATGTCCATTTGATTCGTGTGACATCATCTTCTCCTAGCTGGTAATGGCACTGTACTGCATCAGCCAGTACACGGTTATGAGAATCATCATCAGCGCTACCATTGACAGGACCCATGCCAGACGCCGATTCTTTTTTGCTCGCTCTTCCATAGAGTCTCACCCTTTCATGCTTGCCCCACTAGCGTCGCCATGGTGATGACGAACCGGAACGTTGTTCAAGGCGGAGGTCCCACAAGGGACGTTCACTCGTAATCGGTGGGATACGGTCGAAATTGTGTGCTGGTGGCGGTGATGAAGTTGCCCATTCGAGCGTATTGGCTTCCCATGGATCATCGCCAGCGGGTTGGCTTCGTATGGTGGCGAAGAGGCTGATAAAGAAGACAAGGACACCGATAGCAATGACAAAGACGCCCATGGTTGCCATAATATTGTGGATTTCCCAGCCACGGTCGGCAGGATAATCGACATAGCGGCGGGGCATGCCCATCAGGCCAAGGATATGCATGGGGAAGAAGGTCAGATTCATGCCAGCAAAGAGCAGCCAGAATGTCCATTGACCAAGCTTTTCGTGGTACATACGCCCGGTAAATTTGGGCCACCAGTAATAGACGCCGGCAAAGATACCAAAAACACTCCCACCAAAGAGCACATAGTGCAGGTGAGCAACGACCCAGTAGGTATCGTGCAGCTGTTGATCCAGGGGAACGGAACCCTGGAAAACGCCACTAATGCCACCAACTAAGAACGTGGCGAGAAAGCCCATGGAAAAGAGCAGTGGTGTTTTAAAATCAAGCGACCCACCCCAGATAGTCGCAATCCAGTTGAAAATCTTGACTCCTGTTGGCACGGCAATGACAATGGTAGTAAGCATAAACAATGCCTCAACGGCCGGGTTGGAGCCAATGGTAAACATATGGTGCAGCCAAGTGGTAAAACCGAGAAAGGCAATACAGACCGTGGAGACGACCAGCACGACATAGCCAAAAATGGGCTTGCGCGAAAACACCTGGAGCGCTTCACTGACGATGCCCATGGCAGGCAAAATCATGATATAGACCGCCGGGTGTGAGTAGAACCAGAACATATGTTGCCACAGGCGCGGGTTGCCCTGGGCTGCATCAAAAAAGCGGGTACCAAATTGGCGGTCTGTGAGTAGCATAACCAGCGCTCCAGTGAGCATCGGGGTGGCAGCCAGGACCATGACTTGAGCCGTCAAGACGGTCCAGACAAAGAGTGGCAGACGCCGCCAGGTCATACCAGGGGCACGCATATTAGCAATAGTGACGAGAAAGTTGACCGCGCCCATCAGCGAACCGGCGCCGATGACTTGCACTCCAAGGATCCAAAAATCCATGCCCAGGTTTGGCGAGAAGGTTCGCCCTGAGAGGGGTGGGTAGGCGGTCCAACCAGCAGCGGCAGCGCCACCAGGCGTCACAAACCCGGCGAGCACCAGTAACCCGCCAAAGACGGTCATCCAGAGTGCCAGGGCATTCAAGCGCGGGAAGGCCATATCTAACGCGCCAATCTGCAACGGCACGATATAGTTCGCCAGGCCCGCAAAAAAGGGAAAAATGAACAGGAAGATCATCGCGCTGGCATGCATGGTGAACATCTGGTTGTAAAACGAGGCAGTGATAAACTGCTGCCCTGGCGCCAGGAGCTCCAGACGGATTAACATAGCCATGAGACCAGCAACAATGAAGAAGGTAAAGGCCATCGTCATATACATGATGCCAATTTTTTTATGGTCAACCGTGGTAATCCAGCTCATGACAGCGCTGTAACCAGGTGACCGTTTCTGCGGGACGCTTACCGTTGCCATAGGGGCCATGTTCCTTCCTACTTCAAAGTATCGAGATAGGCTGTCAATGCATCCAGCTCAGCTTCGCTCAAGTTCAGGTTGGGCATCAGGGCACCTGGTTTGGTTCCAGCCGGATTACTCAACCAGAGTCGGATATTTTCTTGACTGTAAGGCATAAGCCCGGCGACCTGGTGCCGTTCGGCGAGGTTGGTCAGGTTAGGGCCAACCCGGGCCGACTCACTGAGACCAGTGACGGCATGGCAACCAAGGCAGCCTTTGCTGCGCATCAGTTGCTGACCTTGCAGAGCCAGTTCGGTTTCGGGTGCGGCTGGCCCTTCCAGTTGCTTGTTGACCCAGGCATCAAATTCGGCCTGTTCAAGGGCAATGACGCGCATAGGCATATAGGCATGCGATGCCCCACACAGCTCGGTACAGTGACCTTCGTACACGCCCGGCTCAGTCACTTGAAACCAGGTCAGGTTAATGGCGCCGGGGTAAAGGTCTTTTTTGCCTCCCAGCTGCGGGATCCACCAGGCATGCACGACATCACGGCTGGTCAGGTTGAGTTTAACAATCGCGCCAACAGGGACATACATATCGGCAGCGGTAATCAGGCCATAGGCGGGATAGTTATATTCCCACCACCATTGGTACCCGGTGACGTCAATATCGAGCGTAGAGGTACCAACGAATGCGGCGGCGGCATTCGGGCTGATGTCGCTCGAGAAACAGACGTTGGATGATGCCAGCGCCACGCTATCAGCGCCGGGATCCTGGATCGTCAACATGACTTGCAGTGATAGGGCAAAAATAGCCACGGCAATCAGCGATGGCCCGATAGTCCAGGCGAGTTCCAGGCGGGTATTGCCATGGACCTGTGCCGGCATTTCGTTTGGACTCCGACGACGAAACTTAACGGCTGAGTAGATGAGCAAGCCTTCAACCAGAATGAAGACACCGACTGACATCCAGAAGACCACCCAGAAGAGGTTGGCTACCAGATCGGCACCCGGTGAAGCGGGCAAGAGTGGTGAAGGCGTACTGGCAGATTGTGCAAATGTTGGTGAAACGTTGAACAGGGTAAAAAGAACCAGGAGACTGGCAAGCAACGCAGGAACACGTTTGACATTGGGTGGCTGCAGCATTGGGAGCCTCTTTCCATAACCATCAATGACTGAGACCAGAACATGTGTGAAGATGGCCTTCCAGGGATTCATGTTTGATTCAGACACACCAGCGGGTAACGTATAACCGGCTGGTGACTTTCGATACAAACATCGTGGCTTTCTTCACAAATTCATTTTTACTAGTATAACACATTTCAGTTACATCGTAGTAACAATTTTTTACCAATTTGGTATAACAGATAATGTTCGGCTCAGGCGGGGATGATGGTCTGGTTTGGAACGGCTATCGGCTTTTTCATTGCGAAATGACCGCACATGCCTCAATACAGGTTTTGGTACCGGCTCAAACCACGTACTGCAACTGGCCCAAAGTTGAGATAATCACAGGCGGTGAGTTGATAATAGACACCATCGACTTCACCCTGGACGGCACTGTGCCAGTCTTCGGGCCGGTGCAGATGGCCGTAGAGGCATGTGGTAGCCTGTGCAGCAGCGACCATGGTTGCAAACTGCGTCGGTTGACCATCAACAAATGGTGGGTAGTGAATCAGAACAATAATGGGACGGGTACCAGCGGCCAGTTTTCGGGCTTCATCCAATGCGCGTTCTAAGCGGGCCAGTTCCCGTTGATAGATGCGCATATCACTATTGGGTTTAAAACCCGGCGTTTCCGGGGTCATCCAGCCACGCGTGCCGCAGATCACGGCCTGACCAATATCGGTTGCATTGGCCTGCAGCGCAGTGATACCTGGTGGCAAATAGGGACGCAGTGGGCCAAGCCGATCCCACCAGTAATCGTGGTTGCCTTTGATCATCACTTTATGACCGGGTAGGGTATCAATCCAGGTGAGGTCCGCTAGCGCATCGGTGAGTTTCATGCCCCAGGAGATATCACCTGCCATCAGGACGTAGTCATCTGGTTGAACTCGTGCTTGCCATGCTGTTGCAATGCGTTGCGGGTGGTTATGCCAGTGGTGACCAAATACGTCCATTGGTTTTGGTTTGGCTATCGAGAGATGTAAGTCAGAAATTGTCCAGATCATGGTAAAGATAGCATACCAGTAGCAATGCAGACCGTCAACCGTGATTCAACAGCTTTGATGCTTGGATTTGGGTCACTATGAAGAAATTGCTACCTGTGTTACAATGGTGAGAAGTCTCTGCATAGTGTAGCGAGGAGGGCTCCCATGGTTGTAGAGCATCGTGATCGATCTGAACAAGACGAAGACTGGCAGCATCTTGCTTCGTATGGTGTGGAACGTGTATTTCATCATGATTGTCTGATTTATACACCAAATCAGTCGGCTGACACGCTCTATTTGTTGCAAAGCGGTCAGGTCAGTTTATATTTGCTCTCATCTGGTGGGCGGGTGCTGACCCTCCAGGTGGTTGATGCTGGGCAACTCTTTGGACATAGTGTGCTGGCACAGAGCCAGATGTATGATACCTTTGCAGAAGCAGTGAAAGCGGTGCAGGTGGTTGCGGTGAACCGCGAGGCCATGATTGCGGCGCTGGAAGATCGACCTCAGATGGCTCTCACATTGATTGAGACGCTTGGTCAATATCGTTTACGGGTCAGCCGACGCCTGGATGAAGTAGCGTTTAAATCGGTACCGGCGCGGCTCGCCTCATTGCTGCTCGATATGGCTGCTTCCTATGCTGATGGCCAACCATCTCGATTGCCACATCGGACCCACCAGCAACTGGCTGATATGATCAACGCCTACCGTGAAACAGTTACCAAGGTGATCAATCAGTTTCGGGCAGCTCATATCTTGGATATTGATCGCTCTGGTATTACGCTTTTAAATCTCAATCGGCTTCGCGAACTGGCCCAGGGCTAGCTGTTCGTCGTGTTGCATGTGCCTGATCCCGTTGAGCCTGGCCATCGTCAGGGCTCGGGTACCAAGTCGTTTTAATGGGCATCATACGTGACAGGCTTCGCTCTGTATTCCATCACACGGCGCCAGACCGATGCGCCAAAGAGATAGGTGAGCAAGCCAATCGTGAGAACCAGTTCAAAGAGGGCAAATTCACGCCCATAATAGGCGGGGTCCCAATAGCTTACCGGGCTGTAAAACCGGATCGACCATTGGAATGGAAACAACAAAAGTGGGCCATCATTACCATGAGTGGCAATATCGATGACGCTGTGGAGCAGACATGCCAGCAAAAACCAGTACATCCAGCGGCCCCAACTGTTGATACGTTGCCGATAGTGCCAGAGTGGTAGCAGCAGCAGGACGAGCATGGTCGGTGAGTGCAATGTGTTATGTGCTGCAATCCAGATGGGGTCAACAAAATAGAGCTGTTCAAGATAACGAAAAGCCGCTCGAATAGTCCACCCTTGGTTGTAGTGCAGATGGATCGTAGAACTAACCCAGAGCACAATCAGCGGAAGATCGGGGGCAACGGACCCGAGTAAAAAAGCGGACCGCACAATAGGAGTACGACGGTAAAACTTCTGAGTGGCAGCAGTTATGATGAGATGAGATGGTGTGTTCATGGTCTCTTCTCTTCCATTCTATAGATACTGTCATAGATACGGTGAACAAAAAACAGATGTCTCTGTTATTATACTATACGATGGTTCAACATGGATTATCTGTCAAATAACCAGATGGAGTGATTGATGCACCGGGTACTGTTTTTCCTGCTGACTATCAGCATGCTGTTTCTGATATCGTGTGGCACGAATGGTACGGGAGAGACATCCCCTGGCTCTCAGCCTGATTCGGGTGAAGGCGTTTCAACCGAAGCGGTGGCCCGTGCGTCTATCGCAGATTATCCAGAAAAACCGGCCGACTTGGCCGATGTGCCAGTGGTCAAAGTGGTTGATGGTGACACCGTTGATGTGCTGGTCGATGGCGAGGAATTACGTTTGCGGTTAATCGGTATGAATACACCAGAGACGGTTGATCCACGCCGTCCGGTCGAGTGCTTTGGCAGAGAGGCCTCAAATCGGGCCAAAGCGCTGTTGGAGAATCAGACAGTTCAACTGGAGATCGATCCGACTCAGGGCGAAGTAGATCGTTATGGTCGTGGCCTGGCATACATCTGGATGCCCGATGGCCGATTGTTCAACCTGGAAATGATTGCCCAGGGTTTTGCATTTGAATATACTTACCGTACCCCATACATCTACCAGGAGCAGTTTCAGGCCGCTCAGCAGGCTGCCCGTGAAGCAGAGATTGGGCTGTGGGCACCCAATACATGCGATGGTCAATCGATACCAGTCGAGGAAGCATCAGTTGCTGCACCAACACCGGCCGTACCACCAGCCGCACCGCAGTCAAATCTCGAACCATCGTTTGATGGCTGTCAATCAGAACCCAATGCAGCGAGTGCGCCCAATACACCGGTGGTCATTGTCACCGTAGATAAAGCCGCTGAAACAGTCACGCTGCAACAACGCGGTGATGTACCGGTGGATTTGAACGGTTGGACCATGTGTAGTATGCGTGGCAGTCAGATTCATAGTGGGCTAGAGGGAGTGCTACAACCGGGTGAAACGAAAACCTTTGCCCATACTGGCAGTGGCAATATCTGGAGTAACAACGAGCAGGATGATGGCGCTCTGTATGATGCGACGGGACGACTGGTGAGTTATTGGGTTGACCAGTAAATGGGGATTTACCAGGAGCTAGGTGTGTCGTTGTCTTCAACAATCAGGCGCAGCAGTTCTTCTTGGGATAACCCTCCGCCATGCTGTTTCCACCAGTGCCGATACCAGCGCAGGTTTTCGGTAAAGGCGGCTATGACCTCATCGCGATCCAGAGGACGGACTTTCTGATACAGCAGGTCCATAATCATTGAGCGATTCTCATCATCCAGGTCGGTGATGTTGTGTAATATGCGTTCAGCCCGGAGCAAAAAGAGTTCTCGTTCAATCGCTGGAAAATCAGCATCAATCTGGCGAATGTTGCCCAGGTAACAAATAATGCGTTGGCGCGGCCTGCGTCGTTCATCACGATAACTTTCGACAAGATAGGCATCATGAAAGCTGGTGTTGGCAACAGTTGCATTTTTGTGGTGGCGAACCACCCACCGTATGTACATTGCACACCTCCTTGTTAGTCCTCACCGGTAACTCGTGTTCCTAGCATTGTTTTTATTATAGCGCAAAGTACTCTTTTTTGACATTCCATAAAAAAATTTTCTCCAAAGCACAAGGTTCAGAGCTTGATCTACGGTTTTCTTCATCTGCACATGTCATGTCTGATCTTTGTCTAATTTCTGCACATATTGCATGGCTTGCTAGACTATGTTATACTCTCCACACTTCCAATAATAAGGCTTCGTTTACCGGAACGGTCGTTGAGGGTCGCAATCATACCAGTACGTTTCTACCAATAAGACTGTAAGACTGTAGATTGGCGCTTATGGGTATTGTTCGTTCAACATGGAAGATATTTCGCCTGGGGTTACTTGGTACCGGTGCCGGGTGGATGTTTGCCCTGCTCACATTCAATTTCAATCGGGTGACTGATAGTGACCTTGGTGCGGCTGCAATTCTTATTACCACCTTGATTGGTCTGCACCATTTTCTTTCGCCCTTTCAAGTTTTCTGGGGCCGTCTGGCTGATCGTTACCCGTTGTGGGGCTATCGCCGAAGTCCACATATCTTGCTGAGTGCAATAGGTGGAAGCATACTCTTTGTGTTGTTGCCCGGCCTGGCAATTGAGTTAGGACAACATAACCCTCTGGCAATAGGGCTGGCATTTATTATCTTTAGTACGTTTGGCATCTTGATGTCTGCCAATGGCGGCGCCAGCAATGCGTTGGTAGCCGAGGTGACGACTGAACGTGAACGTGATGCGGCAGTTGCTGTTTTTCGCATCATGATGATCGTCAGCATTATTTTGACCGCGGGCGTCTCTAAAATGCTTATGCCCACCTATGATCCGCAGCAGATGCAATATCTTTATAACCTGACGCCATTGATTGTGATTACGGCAACGGTCCTGGGCCTGATAGGTCTTGAAAAGCGTCTCTCGCCACACGAACACCGTGTCTTAATGGCACAGCCACGGGTTGAATCAAGTGATACCGGGGCGTTCCAACTGGCCTGGCAATTGCTCAGCACCAACCGTCAGGTACGCTGGTTTTTTGTCTTTGTTCTGCTGTCGATTATGGGCATCTTCTTGCAAGACGCTATTCTGGAACCTTTTGGAGCAGAAGTTTTTGGTCTCATTCAAGCAGAGACTGCAACATTTACACAGATATGGGGCGGAAGTGTTCTCCTGAGCATGATTATTCTGGTTACGATAACACGATTTCGACCGATACCCAAAAAAGCGCTGGCAACCGTCGGTGGCGTGGGTACGGCACTGGGTTTGTTGCTCATTGCCCTGACATCTATGACAAAACAGCAGGCACTGCTTGAACCAGGGTTGATTGTGCTAGGTATAAGCACTGGTGTGTTTAATATTGGTGCTGTCACAATGATGATGGAAATGACGATTGATGGCCATACTGGCATCTATATGGGTTTATGGGGCATGGCCAATGGCCTGGGCAATGGACTGGCAAATGCACTAAGTGGCACCTTAAAAACCGCCTTTATCGAAACCGGCCTGTTTCAGGTAGGACCAGGCTATGGCCTTATTTTTGGTATCGAAGCCCTGATGATGCTCCTGGCTGTGATGGTCCTGCGCCATATTAGCGTACAGGAATTTCGTAGTCTGAGTCAGGCAGAAATCACAACTGCTATGGTCTTTGATACCGCAACGTGATAAACTTGGCGACTGGGCCGCAAGTCTGTTACCCAACAATGGTGTTGAAGCAATATGGAAGGAAAGAACAATGTATACACCAGAGCAACTTGCACGACGCAATGCCTCACCCTGGACACGCATTCAATTTATACTTGCTCCAATCCAGTTTATTGCGTTTCTGATCAGCTTTGGGTTGGTCATTCGCTATTTGCTCACCGGTGAGGGAGAACTCATTACCACTATCAGTATCTGGGTTAAAATTGCACTGATATGGGCACTGACCATAACCGGTATGCTCTGGGAAAAAGATGTGTATGGTCAGTACTTTATGGCCCACGAATTTTTTTGGGAGGATCTGGGTAATCTCATAGCCATTATTACCCACAACGCGTATTTTGTGGTACAGTGGCTTGGCTGGCCACAGCAAGATGTTATGCTGGTCATGCTTTTTGCCTACGTGACCTATTTGTTTAATGCTGGTCAGTTTATTATCCGAGGCATCAGATCGGCGCAATATCGCCGTCGTCTTGAGGCCCAGAACCAGCCTGTGGGTGGTCAGTAGAACCCTGTTCGTTATTGATTCTCTGATACGTTTACCTTTCCGTAGAGAGACTAGAGGTTATTACTATGGCGCTCATATCGAAAGCTGTTGTTATTCCGCGCCGTCACGTCATTGAATTGAGCGAAGTCAAAGTAAATGATCCAGGTGCCTCAGATGTGCTGGTGCGTACCGTCTATACATCGATCAGTGCGGGTACCGAGCGTATGTTGTTGGATGGGCGTATGCCCCATCCGGCCCTTTCGTTTCCAGTCATTCCGGGTTATGAGACTGTTGGTCAGGTAGTAAAAGTGGGGAAAAATGCCCCTGAAGAGCTACTCGGTCAATGGGTCTACGTTGGTGGTGCTCGTTGCTTTCAAGGCGTGAACGCCGCCTGGGGTGGGCAGAGTCAGTATCTGTCGGCCGAAGCTGACCGCGTGGTACCACTCAAGGGCATTATGCCAGAACGTGGCGTGGTATTGGCCCTTGGGGCTACTGCATTGCATGGTATCAGCGTAGCTCAGATTCGTCGTGGTGATCGAGTCCTGGTTTTGGGGCAGGGCATTGTGGGCCAACTGGCTGCCCGGCTGGCTCGTTGGGCCGGGGCGTCATTTATTGCGGTCGCTGACCGCGTCGATATTCGACTGAGCGTCTCAGAGGCGGATCGCATTATCAATGTGACCCATGAGGCGTTAGAAGAATCGCTCGATGGAGAACGCGTCAATGTTCTGATTGAAGCAACCGGTTCCATGTCGGTATTGAGCAGTGCATTACCCCTGCTCGCTGATCATGGGCGCATCTTACTGCTGGGTTACTACGAGCATATTGATATTCCCTATGCTCCCGTCTTCATGCATGAAGCGCAGATCCTCATCGCCCGTGAGTGGTTCTCGGGACCAGATGGCGATTTGCCACGTATCCGTGATTTGATCTTGCATGGCGAAATCGATATCGAAGGTCTGTTGACTCATCGCGTTCCACTCAATCGCATCCAGGCGGCCTATCGCCTGGCGCTTGAAGATCCTTCGTGTCTCAAACTCATTGTTGAATGGCCTGGCGATGAATAGAGACCGGCAGAACTCGGAACTATCTTGTGGTATAATATGTCAAATACCTGCCACAGGGTGTGGAAAAGAACGTGTCATACCATGACCGGTATGTTGTACTGGTCATGGTGTACCTGAAGGAGCAAAAGATGGATGGGGAAACATTAACTCAAGCTATTGGGCCAATTACTCCAATGTTACTCTGCTGGGTGTCGCTTATTGTCACAGTAGTTGGGTTGATTGTCGCCTCGTATTTTACCAATATCAAAGCCTTTGCTCGACGTTTACGCGGTCGAGTCGAACCGACTGGTGGTTATGTCGAGCGAACTGGTGAATGATGAGCCATAACAGCTCATTTGTCTGGAGCAATAGTCAGGATAATCACCCCGGTGACTCTGTCCTCTGGTGCAAGAGATTCGGGTTCCGGGGTGGTTTTCGGTTGCAATATGGTGTTTCATGAACATGCAATCTGATCATATTGAGACAGTTGATACCACTGAGCATGATGAACAGGAAATCGTTGCTCATCGTACAAAAGAGACTCATCCGTATCCCTTCAGTGCTATTGTCGGACAGGCCGATTTAAAGCTCGCCCTGCTGTTGTGCGTGGTCCACCCTGGCATTGGTGGCGTGATGGTGATGGGTCATCGCGGCACAGCCAAATCAACAGCGGTGCGGGCGCTGGCGGCGTTGTTGCCACCGATCAAAGCGGTGTCAGGATGCCCCTATGCCTGTTCTCCCGATCGTGCAGCGGGCTTATGTGAACAGTGTCAGACGCAGACGACACGCAAAACCAACAGCCGCAATAGTGATGCACAGTCCAAACTAAAAACGACCACTATGCCTGTACCGGTGGTCGATTTGCCTCTGGGTGCTACCGAAGATCGCGTCTGTGGTACAGTCGATATTGAACGTGCATTGACCCAGGGTGTACAGGCGTTTGCCCCGGGTTTGTTGGCCCGTGCCAACCGTGGCTTTCTCTACATTGATGAAGTCAACCTCTTGGAAGATCATCTGGTTGATGTATTGTTGGATGTGGCAGCAAGTGGAGTTAACGTGGTTGAGCGTGAGGGGATCAGCATCCGTCACCCGGCCCGGTTTGTGTTGGTTGGTAGTGGAAACCCCGAAGAAGGTGATTTGCGCCCCCAGCTGCTTGACCGTTTTGGTTTGCATGCTCGCATCACGACTATCACCGATGTTGCCGATCGGGTTGAGATCGTGAAACGGCGCCAGGCCTATGATCATGATCCGAAAGCATTTGCCGAGTCGTGGGAAAAATCTCAGGCTCGTCTGCGACGGCAGATTAAAGCAGCGCAAAAACGTCTGCCAGACGTAGTGTTACCTGATCGGGTGCTTTATCAAATCGCCGAATTATGTGTCAAACTCGGCATTGATGGGCATCGTGGTGAATTGACGATCAGTCGGACGGCGACCTCACTGGCGGCTTTTGAGAATCACAAAGAGGTTGAATTAGAAGATGTACGCCGCGTTGCGGTGCTTTCATTGCGTCATCGTTTACGCAAAGACCCCCTGGAAACGCAGGATGACGACGTGAAGATTGAGCAGGCCGTCGACGAAATTCTACAACAGGGCTAAACCAGCTGAGTATTCGTACAAACGCCATGCATGATATCAAACTTGTGAACGAGGTCGAACAGGCGCTCTTTGATGCCCTCTCCAAACGAGGGCGGGTCAATATTCTCATTGCCGGGAAGACCGGTGTTGGCAAGAGCACCCTGATCAATGCCATCTTTCAGGGGCAGCTTGCTACCACCGGGCAGGGCCGTCCGGTCACCCAGAATACGCGTGAAATAACCAAAGCCGATATCCCGATTTCCATTTTTGATACGCGTGGTCTCGAAGCTGCCGCCTTTGAAGAGACCCTGGATGCATTGGAAAAACTCATTACCCTCCGCCGTAAAAACCCCGACCCACAGCACCATATTCATGTGGCTTGGGTATGCATCGCCGAAGATTTGCGTCGCGTTGAAGAAGCTGAAAGCCGACTCGTTACGATGTTGGCTCGGTATATTCCGGTGATTGGTGTGATTACCAAAGCCCGTGCCGATCAAGGCTTCCGTGCCATTGTCCAGGAGTTGCTTCCCGATGCTCGCAACGTTGTGCGTGTGCGCTCTATCCCCGAAGAGCTGGATGATGGCTACATGCTCAAGCCAATGGGTTTGCAACAGTTGGTCGATGTCACCATGGAGGTCGTCCCCGAATCCCAGCAGAATGCGTTTACAGCTGCCCAAAAAGTTGATATGGAGTTAAAAAAAAGGCGTTCACATCTGGTCGTGGGCAGTGCAGCTACTGCATCGGCTGCCGCTGGTGCAACGCCTATTCCGTTTGCTGACGCGGCGATCATCGTCCCGATCCAGGTAGGGATGCTAGCCCAGATTACGGCCATTTTTGGTGTTCCCTTAACCAAAGGGTTTCTGACCACCTTAATTGCAAGCGTGATTACTGGCAGCGGTGCAACCATGGCTGGTCGCACCATTGCTGCAGGGCTACTGAAACTGGTACCTGGTGCCGGAACAGCCGCGGGAGCCACCATTTCGGCGACGACGGCCATGGCCGTTACAACAGCCTTTGGAGAAACCTACATTTTTACCCTCTCAAAACTGTTCGACGAGACTCGCGGTGAGCCACCTTCCGATGAAGAAATTATCAAACGGTTTCGTGATGAGTTACGAGGTCGCCAATAATGGTGGAGACCCTGGAACAGACTGATGGATCACCAACGTTGCTGCCCTTTTCCGCATTAGTTGGTCTGGATGCGGCACGTCAGGCACTCCTCTTGCTGGCAGTTGACCCTGGTCTGGGCGGTGTGGTAATGGCTGCCGGGGTAGGCACCGGCAAAAGCACGCTCATGCGCAGTTTTGCTCGTCTTATCAGTCACATTCAAGCAGTCGATGAGGAAACAACCTATGACGTTGCTGCCATAAGCCGTGCTGTGGTTGAGCTACCGGTTGGCGTGACTGAAGATCGCTTGTTGGGAGGGCTTGATCTCGAAGGCACGCTTGCCACCGGCCAGCGCGTGCATCGGAGTGGCTTGCTTGCCCGTGCTCATGGTGGTTTACTCTATGCCGATGGGGTCAACCTGCTTGAAGAGAGCACCATTAACCATATTCTCGCTGCTCTGGATACAGCAACTGTTCGCGTTGAACGTGAGGGGTTGAGTGTCACTGAGCCAGCGCGGTTTTGTTTACTGGCCACCTACGATCCGGCGGAAGGACCACCCCGGCGTCATCTGTTAGACCGTGTCGGTCTGATTGTTGCGCCCGTGGCGCAATCGCCCACAGCAGCACGAGTTGAGGTGATGCGGCGCAATCTCTTACCTATCGGTGATCTAGCCGACTGGTTTGAGGAAGAGCAGGTGCTGGCTGCTATGGTGATGGCTGCCCGCGAAATCTTGCCTACTGTCACCATCAGCGATGAACAGCGCGAACAGATCAGCGCTACCGCCTTGATGCTCGGTGTCGAAGGCCATCGTGCCGATATTTTTGCGACCCGTGCAGCGCTCGCCGCAGCAGCATTGGCAAACCGCGATGAGGTCATCGACGAAGACCTTGAACGCGCGATCCGGTATGTTATCTTGCCGCGTGCCACACGCCTGCCCCAATTTCAGCCAACTGAAGAACCCGAAGAAGAGACCGAGCCGGAACCACCTGAACCGCCGGAGCAACCACCGGCGCCACCTGATCGCAATGATGACGAAGAAACCGAGCAACCACCAGAACCGCCGCAGGAGCCCCAGGCCATTGAGGATCTGATCCTGTCCGCACTGGAGACAGATATACCTCCGGATGTACTGGAAACGCCATTCACCATTCGCCGTAGTGGACGAAGTGGCTCACGTGGCGCAACTGCTGGGCAACGTGGTCGCCATATCCGTTCGGTCCCCGGATTGCCCGGTCAGGGCCGTATCGATATTATTGCGACGTTACGTGCTGCTGCGCCATGGCAAGCCGTGCGCAAGCAACATGATAAGAAACCACGCAAAGGCAAGCAAACAGCGGGCCAGCAGATTCGCTTGCGGGTCGATGATCTCCATATCAAGCGCTATCGAAGCAAGGCCGGAACACTCTTCTGCTTCCTGGTCGATGCCAGCGGCTCGATGGCACTGCACCGCATGCGTCAGGCCAAAGGCGCTGTCTCGGCACTGCTGCAGCAAGCCTACGTCCACCGTGACCAGGTCGCTCTGTTAGCCTTTCGCGGAGAAAAAGCCGATGTGTTGTTGCCGCCCTCGCAGAGCGTAGAACTGGCAAAGCGTGCGCTTGATGTGTTGCCAACCGGTGGCGGCACACCGCTGGCCTCGGCGCTGCTCACCGCCTACCAGGTTGCCGAGCAGGCTCGTAGTCGGGGCATTTTTCAGACCACCCTGGTTATCATTACCGATGGCCGGCCCAATGTCCCGCTCCACTTTGACCCGAACCAACCGAGAGAAGCACGTATGCAACAGGCGCACGAAGAGGTCGAGCGGCTCGCTGGCCGTTTGCGTAGTGCAGGCCTGGGCGCGGTTGTTATCGATACGCAGCGCAATTACCTCTCACGCGGCGAGGCGCAACAACTGGCCGCCTGGCTGGGTGGACGGTATGTCTACCTGCCCCAGGGGCGCGGCGAGCAAATTGCCCAGGCAGTGCTTGCGGCCAACGATGAGCAATGAGTCAGCGTGGCACCTCCACCCGTGCAAGAATACGACCTATTGCGGTATCTGGGGTCAACCCTTCAATTTCTGCTTCGGGTTTGAGAATAATGCGGTGACGATAGACCGGTCGTACCAGAAACTTGATATCATCTGGGCTAACATAGGTACGCCCCTGTATCGCCGCAAAGGTCTTGCCAGCCATCAACAGCGCGATACTGGCGCGTGGTGAACCACCCAGCACAAGATCAACACTCTGCCGGCTCTCATGGGCAATATCCGCAATATACTTGATAATTCCCTCTTCGACCTGAATAGCCGCAATTTCTTCGCGACAACGAGCCAGTACATCGGGAGTTATCACTGGCTGAAGCTGTATCTGTTCCAGTTTCTGGGCATCAAAACCACGATGATATCGACGTAAGAGTTCCATCTCTACGTCTAACGGGGCATAATCAATCAGGATTTTAAAGAGAAAGCGGTCAAGTTGTGCTTCCGGTAGCGGGTACGTCCCCTCATATTCGATCGGGTTTTGGGTTGCCACCACGAGGAAGGGATCGGGTAACGCTATGCGATGCCCTTCAATCGTAATCTGCTGCTCAGCCATAGCCTCAAGCAAGGCGCTTTGGGTTTTGGGTGGAGCACGGTTAATTTCATCGCCGAGTAGGATCTGGGTAAAAATAGGGCCTCGTCGCAACCGAAACTGACCGCTATTCATATCAAACACCTGTGTCCCAATGACGTCCGATGGCATTAAATCAGGGGTAAATTGCACACGCTTGAAATTGGCCTGGATCAAGAGCGCGAGTGTTTTGGCCATAAGTGTTTTGGCTGTGCCAGGTGCCCCTTCGAGCAACACATGTCCCTTGCTCAATAACGCTACCACAATCAATGTCAATGCTTCTTCCTGGCCCACCAGCACTTTACGTGCTTCATTCCGGACGGCCGTCACCATCTCTTGAACGTCCATACTCCTCCTTTTTCAAGGTTATTACACCAAATTCAGGTGATCACTGGTATGCGCTTCGATTAGGACACGGAGCGTCTGCTTGCAGCTGGCGCGTGCGGCTGCAAGCCGCACCTACGATGTTCGCTTCGACGCTTTGCGCTCCAACGCTTTGCGCTTCAACGCTTAGATCGCTTAGATCGCTTCAACGACCCAGAGCATTGATCCGACGTTCCAGATCACTTCCTTCACGGTCATCTCGATTCCGCTGATACCAGAGTGTCATCCAGATAGGCATCGGCGGAAGTACCACCACGACCGCGATAAGCCAGCTACTGGCTGCCACCAGTTGTGTAGCGGTAGAGTGTTCACCTAGCACAAATATCAATGGAAATGGCAGAAACATACTAATAGCAGTTGTTACCGCAATCGATGTTGCGCCAAATATAGCACTTGCTACCATAAATGCAAGGATATTTTGACGGAAACGATAGCCTATCAAATTGAGACTCCGCTCAACCGCCTGACCAAATGAAAGCCGATCCTGGATAAACGATTGCAGGCTATAGGTCATCGCACTGTAGATCGCTCCAAAGAGAATAATCACCAGCACATACGCCAGCAACAGCAGCAGTGTCAAGAGCAAAAAGGTCACCACTAACACTCCCGAACCAAAGCTCCCAGTCTCACCAAAAGCGATAGAGATACTGCTGATCAACATGGGCAAGACAAAGCAGATTGGACAGAAACAGATGCCTGCAATGACCGACACAAAGATATTTGCCAGTACATAGAAGACAATACTGTAACAGCCCATGCCAATGACCCGAAACGGGTGCAGGGCAATTGCCTCACCGAGATCCAGGCTCTGTTCTTGCCGCGCCGCCAGAGTCAAACGGCTTATGGCTACCAGCAGATACATACCGAGAATCAGCGCCAACACCAACCAGAGCAGTATGCTCAGCGCTGCTATTTCCGGACCCACACGGCCTGCCACGAGCATAGAAAGACCACTACTGATACTAACCAGCACCAACCAGCTAGCAACCAGCAGCAGAAAGCTGGTAAACTTGTACCGATAAATCCGTAATCCCTCGTCGATGATATCAAGAATAGGCTGGAGCGTTTCATGCATGATAGATGGTTCCTGGCAAGAAGCAATGCATATGTTCAACGGGTTCGTACTGAATCAGCTTCGGTCAATACATTGAGCAATGCTGATCGGCTAATACCGGGTTGTTGCAGCCGCTGAAACAACCGCAACATCTCTTGCTGGTCAATGTCGCGGTAGCGTGCCAATTCGGCAATGAACTCCGTATCATTGAGCAACGGATTGATCCCAAAGGGTCGGCCTAACTGGCGTTTCCAGGTGTGATAGTAGTGTTGTTGGACAAACGTCTGTTTGCTGCCACGTTGGAGCAAATCGGCCATGCTTTCAACGTATTCGGCACTACTCCGCCGCGCCATCTCTTCTTGCAGCGGGATGGGCCGTCCAAAGCGGCGACCTGAGAGGATAAAAAACATGGTAAGCACCAGGAGCGAATAGATCAGCGCCCAGCCCCAGGCGGTACTGGTGATAATCTGACGGAACGATGGTGGTTCAAAAAAGCCATGATGGTATTCATCGAACAGAATATGGCCGTCTGGTGGGACCTGGCGTAAGAGATTGAGTATGAGATCAGCATTTTCCTGGTGGCGTAAGCCATCATTGGTAAAGGGATAGCTCGCGGAACTGATATAGATCGAACCGCTGCCCCATTGCATATGCATCATAACCGTTCCATCAGGTACACCAAGCAGATCAACACGGTCATGCCGGTCAGTCAACAGCTGGCGGTCAGTCTGCACCAGAACATCATTCAACGGTGGTTGGTTCAAGAGAGGTTGGAGTAACGTTGCCCGTTCTATCTCTGGTGGGTCGCCCTCGTAGGGTTCAACCGCGATTTCCAACTGTTCGAGCAGATCATTGGCGCTGCCAAAGAGCGATATCTGATCATCAACCACAATCAACATTCCCCCGGCACTCACCCAATCGAGTACTCTGGTCGCTTCACTCCGTGAGATAGGCTGCGAGGGATTAATGATTAATAGGGCATCAACACGATCATCAATCGCAAAATCTGTGTATTCCAGACGTTGTGCATCATATCCCATTGCCTGCATCCATCGCAACAGTGCCATAGTGCCAGCCGGGCCACTCGAATGGGTGGTTGCTCGGCGAATATCATCGCCTGTTTCGGTTTGTCCTGGTCCCAATACCGTAAACAGTATGAGCAGACCAAACAATGCCACCAGAATGATAAGATCACGACGCGATTTCATATCAGCACCAGGGACCAATCATGCCAACCGATAGACCATGTGAATGGATGACCGAAATCTGCAAGCACATTGGTAGAATATGTTTCTCTGGTCATGATACCATGACTTCTTGCCTTTCTGACCGGATCATGCTCACGTTCATGAGCAATGACAATACTCCTCCCATGCCTCTCGTTTTTTTGGCAGAGCGCTACCGAACATGGTATGATACGGTAGCATGGGGATGATACATATACTGAACTCAGCATTGCGTTTTTTTCTCGCTTGGTAGAGAGAAGAACAAATTATCTATGGGATCAGGGGAGTCAGGTGATACTCGGAAGGACCGAATAGTAAGCCCTGAAAGGATCGCATCATGGTCTATTTTGATACCAGTTACCTGTGTATTCGTTGGGATAGTGAAATTAACAGCGTACTGATGGAATGGAAATCGTTTGTCTTTGGCAATGACTTTCGCCAGGGACTGAACAAGGGTCTGGAACTGGCACGCGAGAAACGAGCATCGCGATGGCTGGCCGACCTGCGTAAACTGGGGGTCGTGTCGCAGGAAGATCAGCAGTGGTCGAATCAAGACTGGTTTCCCCGTGCGCTTGCACAGGGTATTCGCTCAATGGCAATTGTGGTACCCGAAAATGTTGTAGCCAAGTGGTCGGTCGAACGGATTATGCAAAAGGCAGAGGAGCAACCATTGGTCGTCACCTATCTCGCTTCAGTCGAAGAAGCCCGCCAATGGTTGCGTTCAACAGCTTGATGATACCAGTTGAGCACGGTGACTGACATTGGTTAGTCGCCAATGTCAGCCTGATTCTGGTAAGACACATGGGATCGCCAGCTCTACGACGACACCCGGCCCATGGGTACGGTTGGTCATATGATAACGCCCGCCAACATTCCACAATAACGATGCGACCATGGCTAGACCCAACCCCATTCCTGGTACCTCACCGATAAAATATTTCTCCGCCTGATAGTATGGCAGCCACACATGGGCAAGTTGTTCGGCAGAAAGGGTTGTACCATCATCCTGGATATGTAAACGTACCCATGATTCATCATTAGTATCAATGGTAACCGTGATATGAGGGGTACGTTTGGGGTGAAATTTCTGTGCATTGCTCAGAATTTCATGGAACATGAGACTAATGATCTGTTCAGGCAGCACCAGGGCACGGTCGGCTGGCAGCACATCGCGATCGGGATCGATGGTGATCGGTGCAAGCTCCATCTGGGTTTGTATCTGTTCCAACAGCATGGGAATGTGTTGAACGGCACAACGTTCATCCGATAGCGCCAGATCTTTCTGGCGGACGTACCGCAAAATCGCCTCAAGCTGATCGTGCAAACGGCGGGCACTGACCAGCGCAATCTGCGCAAATTCACCAATATCTTGACCACTGAGATCCGCTGCATCATCAACCAGAATCTGCAAACCACCAACCAGACCTGTAATAGGAGTCCGTAACTTATGCAGAATAAGGGAATGAAACGTCCAGAGTGAACGAGATCGCGCCATCTCAACGGTTATATCGCGTAGACGTATCAGATGGCCGGTCTCATGCTCAATGGGTAACGTCAGAACATCTACCTGAAACCAGATTGACGGAGCATTCATCGATTCGGGCTGCACTAAATAACGTTCAGTGGGTATCATTGGGTTATCGTCAATATGGGGCCAGTCCACCCAGGCCGATTCCGGCTGCTCAACATACCAGTGCTTGACCAGTTGAAAAAAGGGTTCGGTCGGCAATGCATCCGATTCAAGATCGAGATTCAGATAGTGACGTGCCTGAGGATTACAATAGCGGATGATATCGTGGGCATCGATGATAATAAGCCCATCAGAGGATTGTTTGGCAATCCACTCAAATCGTGAACGTTCGGACAATAATTGGCGATAACGATTGAGTCGTACAATCGTTTTTATCCGTGCACATAACTCCATGCGGTCAATCGGCTTGCTTAAGAAGTCGTCTGCTCCAACATCAAGGCCACGAAGACGCGATTCGCGATCATCCAATGCGGTTACCATAATGACGGGTACTTCTGCCAGCAACGGATCATGCCGCAACCGTTCACAAACTTCAAAGCCATCCATCCCCGGCATCATCACATCCAGCAAAATCAAATCGGGCACTTCGCGTGCAGCCGTCTCCAGGGCCTCTGGGCCATTGGCACTAAACAGCAACCGGTAACCATAGGCCATCAACAATGCTTCCAGGGTCTGTCTGCCTGGTTCCTCATCATCAACAATCAAAATAGTAGCGGGTGTAGTCATTTCATGGATCCCCCTTATGTCTATGATACAGCCATGGTGAACGTGAATCGGCTACCCTGGTCTGGTTCGCTGGTGACGTGTACCTCCGTCCCATGCATGGTAGCCAGGCGCTGAACCAATGCCAATCCTAAACCCATTCCTCGATAGCGTCGGGATAATCGATGATCAATCGTATAGAACGGCTGAAACAACCGTGTCAGGTGTTCTGCGGCAATACCGATACCAGTATCCCAGACGGTAAACTGAACATTCCGTGTATCCTCGATGGGCCGGACTTCCAGTCCAATTGAGCGCCCTTCGGGGGTGAATTTAATCGCATTTTCTAATAAGTGTACCAGCATTTGCTGTAAGCGATCGGCATTGGCCAGCACCATAACATGGGTCAGTGCTGGATCAATCTGGATAGATATCATCAAACCCTTTTGCAAAGCCATCTGCTGGATACTCCGAATACTCCCATTGCATACTATGACCACCGATGTAGGAGTAAATCGCAGCATCTCTTTGCCTGCATCAAGATAGGCCAGATCAAGCAAATCATTGATCAATCGTGTCAAACGCCGGCCACTCTGCTCAATCATATGCAACGCACGGTGTTGCTGTTCATTGAGTGAACCACACGATTCATCCTGCAATGCTTCGGATAAGCCGAGAATAGCGTGTAGTGGGTTGCGCAATTCATCGCTCATCATAGTAAGAAAGGCATCACGCTGAGAGAGACAGTTCTGCGCAACGCTATTTGTCACCAGATCGCACAGCCCAATGAGATAAATCATCCCTGGTAGTGCATCGGGAATGCGCTGTACCAATGCAGGCTCTGATACCTGTATCAGCTCTTTCCGATAGATCGAGAGGAGATCAAACATATCGATACCTGTATCAAATGATACGTCTAACAGACACTGATACCAACGATCTCCTGATAGCGCTTCAGTTTCTCTGGAGGAAAGCTCAAAGAGCAACGCATCGATGGTGGCATCAATATCACGAGTCAGGTCATCTCGAGACGTTTTCTGGGCCGTATGATCTGAGTCGTATTCAGCCGCAGTGATAGCCTCTACTAATAGTGTGACCAGATGTGAATGATTTGCGACGAGAAATGCATGGTATGTTGTTGCATGATGGCTGGTCGTTGTGGGAGATGGTTGATACTCTGGTTGCAAGGTTCTTCTCTCTCAACATGAATGCATAAGGTTTACCAGCCAGTCAGTGTCTCATTGCTTTTGTAGGCAAGAGTGACATCAGTGTCTTTCTATTCTATCATAAACGCGCATGATCGTTCCCTTTATCTTACATCATACGATCATACGTGGGAAATGTTTATGCGACCCTGAACGTCTCCCTCTTCAATTTGAGAAGAGAAAAGGATATTGCTCTCCTGACCGCCTTTCCAAGCATAGCACCAGTATACCAAAGAACGACACTTCATAACAGTTGACGGGAGAAACTGAAACAACTATAATCAATTGGCACGGTTCACAACAACCAGCAGGTTGTCAGGCCCGCTATGAATACAAGAACCAATCTACTCGTTCGTCTTTTTCCTACCATCGTGGCATACGCGATGGTCTTTGTGCTGATCGGTTGCACGGCGCCAACTGCAACACCAGATAGTGTCACAGCACCAGCAGCAGATACCTCGCCCGAAACCATACCTACTTCAGAGGGGACACCAGCGCCATTGCTTGCGGCACCTACCAGTGATTGCCTCGGTGCTGGTGATGCGTCGCCACAACTCGCACAACACATCTATGGCATGAATGTCTTTCTCTTTAAAACCGATGCTGAGCGCGTGCTCACCCTGACCGATGTGATGGGGGCGAGCTGGATCCGTCAACAAATTCATTGGCGTGATATCGAAGGTGAACGGGGTCAATTTGTCTGGGGCACGCTTGATCGAGCAGTCGAACAGGCCCGTGAGTATGATCTACGCCTGTTTATCAGTATTGTGCGTTCACCCACATGGGCTACCGATGATGGGGACGATGGCCTGCCGGATGATTTGGAAGCGCTCAGTACATTTGTTTCACAACTGGCAACCCGTTACCGTGGACGTATCTCGGCCTATGAAATTTGGAATGAGCCGAACCTGGCGCATGAGCATGGTGGTATTCCCGCAACACCGGCTGAGTATCTTGCAACTCTTCGTGCTGCTTATGCCCCAATCAAAGCTGCTGATCCATGTGCATTGGTCGTCTCAGCACCACTGGCGTCAACCATCAACCCCGACCCGGCCCTGGCAACGGATGATCTGCCCTTCTACGAGGCGCTGTATCAGCTGGATGATGGCGCCTTTTTACAGCTGGCCGATGCAGTAGGGGTGCATCCAGGCGCCGGGCCGTTTCCACCCGATGCACGCTGGCCCGATGATGCTCCAGAGCAATCGCACAGTTATTTTCGACATATTGAGCGGGTGCGGGAGATAATGCTGCGCTACGAGGACCCACGCCAGGTGTGGATTACTGAAGTTGGCTGGAGCATTGCCGAAGCGCCAGGGGCCCCCCCGCCGGTCAGCGAACGCGAACAGGCCACGTATCTCGTTGATACGCTCTGGTGGGTACGCCAGCGCTATCCCTGGGTAACCGCTGTATTTGTCTGGAACCTGAATTTTTCCGTAATCAGTCATCCTGGTGATGAAAAGACAACGTTTAGCCTGCTTGAGCCAGACTGGCGTATTCGCCCGGCCTTCTTGAGCTTGCAGCACGATATGAACGGCCTGCGTGATGTTGACCGACCACCGTTTGTCTCAGCCGATGCTCCGGTCAGCCACGCCTGGACATTCCCCGGTCGTGCTGCCATCCGAACCGATGTGATCACCGATTCGGATAGTATCACCTTTGTTGCTATCGACTCTGGCGTTATCTATGCCATCGATCCATCGGGTATGCTCCAGTGGTCTTATGGCATGCCCGGCCCGACACGCAACGCACCGGCCCTGGCAGCCGATGGTACCCTGTATCTTGGTTCATCCGTTGCCATGCTAGCGGCGCTGACGCCCGATGGACAGGAGCAGTGGCTGGTACGTACACGCGGCCCAATCCGCGGTAGTCCCGTTTATGCGCAAGAACATGTGTATGTTGTTAGCCGTGATGGTGAAGTTCAGGCGCTGGACTTGAACGGGAGCGAAATCTGGTATGAAGATCTTGGCATCGGTACAACGCCGGTCGTCGCCGCACCCGATGGTACGCTTGTGGTGGCGACGATGACCGGTATCCTACACACGTTGTCGGCTGATGGCGACATTGTGTGGCAAACCGACCTGGAGACCGAACTACGCCCTGCACCGTCAATCGCACCAGATGGGACAGCCTTTGTCGCGGGCGTTGAAGGTCAGGTGTTTGCTATCGATAGCAATGGCGACATACGCTGGCAAACCGACCTTGAAGCCACCATCGAAGCAGCACCGTTTTTCAGTACCAGAGACCAGATGGTCTACATTGCTGCACGAGATGGCAGCCTTACTGCTATCGATGCAGCCAATGGCATGCTGCGTTGGCGTGTCCAACTGGCAAGCGACCTCCGCGCTACACCGGTGCAAGCTGCCATGGTACGCTGTATCTTGGCAGCGAAGATGAAACGTTGAGAGCGGTGGGCGCTGATGGCACGGTACGCTGGCAAGCCCATGTCCGAGGTATGGTGCGTTCACGTCCGGCGCTCACGGATGATGGACACCTGCTGCTTGCAACCACCAGTGGGCGTGTGTATGCGTTTCGTTTGCACCAGGCGCCCCTGTCTCAGGCCAACGAAGCTGCATACCCGCCTGCAATGTTTCCCTGAGGTTCAGAAATCTAGTCCAGACCACCTTCTGATCTCATGGACGTGTCATGACAAAGCGCTTTCTGTCGATGTGCTTGATCAAGCAGACTATGTAAAAGGTGGTAGTATGGAGTTCAATGCATGATCAGCATCAACAGATTTTTGGTTTGCGCGGGTTATCTCGTCGCGGTTTGTCATGAAACAACTCCCGGAATCGAAGGATACCCTGGAGGTATCAACGAATCGTTCAACGTGGCCGTTGATTCGATATATCAATGATTTTAGTATTGGTCAAAAGCTCAATCTGGGTTTTGGCCTGCTGGTCGTGCTCATTTTATTGCTGGTCGTGCTCCAACTCATCCATCATGCCCAGACCATTGCCACTATCCGCCAGACCGGCGAAGTGCAGGCACCCAGCGCATTAACTTCGGCGCAAGCACAAACCAACTTGCTCAGCATGCTCGCTGGTATTCGTGGCTACCTGATACTTGGCTCGCCCTCATTCCGTCAAGAGTATCTCGATGCAAAAGCGATGTTTGAACAGAATCTGGTGGTGATGAAAGCGTTGGCAACGCAAGAGCAAAATCCCGATCTCAACCGTCAATTAGCTGAGCTTGAGACGACCTATGAGCGTTGGTCTGATCTTCCCGATCAGATGTTTGCACTGCGCGATAATCCCATCGACAATCAACCGGCCCTACGCATTCTTACTGAAGAAGGCGAAGTGCTCATCTCCAATATCCTGTCCGATATCAACAGTCTTATCTGGCATCAGTCACGCCGTGAGCCATCGATGCAAAACGCCCAACTGCTCAAAGATATGGCCGAAGTACAGAGTTCGTTTGCTCTGATGATCGCCAGCTTACGCAGTTATCTGGCAACCAGCGATGTTTCATTTCGGCGCGACTATAATATCAAGCTCTCGACCAATCATTCCGCCTGGCAACAGATGATCAACCAGCAGGATCATCTGAATGCCAATCAGCAACCCTTATTTGCCAGCATGGCCGAGCGCCGCAAAGCATTTCTTGCGGTTGCGCGACGTGTGATTGATGCTGTCGAGGGACCGCAAGCGCGTCAGGACCTGTTTTTATTTACGACACAGACAACCCCACTAGCTGATACCATGTTGCAGCTTCTGGGAGACATCACCACCGAGCAGCAACTGGCGCTCACCAATGATCTGGCAGCGAGCCAGGATGCCCTGATTGATGCCTTGCAAAAGACCATCCTCGGCGGGCTTATCGCGATTGGGCTGGGTTTTGGTTTAGCCGTGGCCTTTCGCCAGAATATTGCCGGCCCGGTTGAACGACTGACACGAACCGTCGCACAAATCACGGGAAGCAATTTGCAAGCTCGCGTGCAGGTAGAATCACGCGATGAGATTGGCCGACTTGCCGCAACGTTCAACACCATGACTGATAGGTTACAGGAATCCTTACATGAACTGGAACAGCGCACCAGAGACCTTGAAACAGCAGTTGATGCACTTCAAAGCTCAAAAGATGCGGCTGAAGCTGCGAGCCGCGCCAAGAGCCAGTTTCTGGCGAATATGAGCCACGAACTGCGCACCCCACTCAATGCCATTATCGGGTATAGTGAGATTTTACAAGAGGATGCTCGTGATGCCGAAATGACTGATTTTGGTGACGATCTGGCCAAAATTCAGACCGCCGGTGAACACCTGCTTGACTTAATCAATGATGTGCTGAACCTTTCTGATATTGAAACGGGTCGGTTGCACCTCTATCTCGAATCATTTGATATTGCCACCATGGTTGATGATGTTGTCGCAACGATTCAACCTCTCGTGAATCATCGACAGAATACGTTGCATATAACGTATGTTCGTGAGATGGGTCGAATGCATGCGGATCAGACCAAAGTGCGCCAGATTCTTTTCAATCTGCTCGGCAATGCCGCCAAATTTACCCAGAACGGCTCGATCACACTGGAAATTGATCGGCTTGATCCACCTGTGCCAGGTGTTTCCGCTAGACAACCGCAGGATGAACCTGCTCCCTATATGGTACCAGCGCAGAGCCATTGGATAGTGTTTCGCATTCGTGATACTGGCATTGGCATTTCCTCAGAGCAGATAGACCGACTGTTTGAGGCTTTTTCACAGGCTGATGCATCGAGTACCCGTCGGTATGGCGGGATGGGCCTGGGCCTGGCGTTGAGTTATCAGTTTTGTCGCTTAATGGCTGGTTCTATTACCGTTGAAAGTACCGTGGGCATAGGGAGCCTCTTTACGATATATCTCCCATCACAGATACTGTATCAGGCAGAAACCCCTGCCGCCCGACCAGAAGCCGATCCACACGAACTGGCAATACCCGTTTCCACACCAACTCCATCCAGTACGCTCTTGCCAGCCGAGACGACCGCACATCGGCCAACCCTTCTTATCATTGATGACGATGTGCTGACATGCGAACTCGTATCACGTGTGGCGGTAAGCCAGGGTATCAACGTGCAAACTGCGCTGGATGGTCAAGAAGGGTTGCGGCGTGCACGTGAACTCCATCCAGATGCAATTATGCTGGATGTGATGATGCCTCGCATGAATGGCTGGGCCGTGCTGGCATTGCTGAAAGCTGATGCCGAATTGGCGACTATTCCCGTGATCATGTCCACCGTACTTGATGATAAGCGCAAGGGCAAAGCTCTGGGAGCTGATGCATATCTGACGAAGCCACTGGACCGGAAACACCTCGCCGAGATTCTTCGCAAATATAGCGGTCTCAACAAAAATGGGGCGGCTACCATTCTTCTGGTAGAAGATGATCTCGCGACGCGTGATGTGTTCCAACGCATGTTTGAGCAAGTGGGCTGGCATGTCATCTGCGCCAACCACGGGTTGATGGCCCTGGAACAACTGGCAGAGCAACAACCGGATCTCATCGTTTTGGATTTGATGATGCCAGAGATGGACGGATTTCAGGTCGTCACCGTTATCCGTGCGATTCCAGCCTGGCGGACTATCCCGATTGTGGTAGTAACGGCGAAAGAACTATCGCATCAGGAACAAGAGCAACTCCAACCGATGGTGAACCGCACGCTTCAAAAGGGTCAGTATAGCCGTGAGACCTTGATTGAGCAGATACGCATGGTGATCGATGAACATCATCTCGCATAACAGAGATCTGCGCAGCAAATCGTATCGAGTGATTGCTGGATTTGTGTTTTTCATCTTTACAGAGCATGGTATAGTATAGGCAGAGGTTTCTCCAGGAGGAGTGATGAATGGCGACCATTCTACTCGTGGAAGATAATGAAATGAATCGCGACATGTTGTCGCGCCGGCTAATGCGCAAAGGCCACGAAGTGCTTATTGCGGCCGATGGCGCCGAAGGCGTTGCCAAAGCGCTGTCTGAACGGCCAGGGCTCATCTTAATGGATATGAGTCTGCCCGTATTAGATGGCTGGGAAGCAACACGGCAGATTAAATCGCACCCAGAGACAGCGACCATTCCAATTATTGCCCTGACCGCTCATGCTCTGGCTGGTGATCGTGAGAAGAGTCTGGAAGTAGGCTGTGACGAGTATGAAACCAAGCCTGTTGATTTTCCCAGACTCCTGAAAAAGATCGAAGCATTCCTGAACAAAGGAAATGGTTCATGAAAACAGATCAGAATCGTGTGCTGGTCGTCGATGACAACGAAGCAAACCGTGATGTTCTCTCGCGACGTCTCAAGCGCCAGAAATACCATGTGGTGACGGCTGAAGATGGTTTGCGTGCCCTGGATATGGTGCGCAACCAACCCTTTGATCTCGTCCTGCTCGATATTATGATGCCAGAGATGAATGGCTACCAGGTGCTGGAAACCATGAAAGCCGATCCATCGCTGCGCCATGTCCCCGTGATCATGATTTCGGCGGTTGATGATATTGATAGTGTGGTCCGTTGTATTGAGCTTGGGGCCGAAGACTATCTCTTTAAGCCTTTTAATCCGGTGCTTTTAAAAGCACGTGTCAGCGCAAGCCTGGAAAAAAGCGCTTGCGTGATCAGGAACGAGCCTATCTTCAGGCGATGAAGCAAGAACTTGAGCTTGGTCGGCGGACCCAGGCCGATTTTTTGCCAGAGCATGTGCCCCAACCGGATGGATGGGAGATTGCCGCCGTATTTCACCCCGCGCGTGAAGTTGCGGGTGACTTCTATGATGTGTTTCCCCTGCCGGCCAATCGCATTGGTCTGGTCATTGCCGATGTCTGTGACAAAGGAGTTGGCGCAGCGCTCTTTATGGTGATGATACGCAGTCTGATCCGTGCCTTTGCCGAACAGGCCGAAGCAACATCACAACATGCCCTGGAGTCCGTTACGCTGACCAACCGTTACATCGCACATCACCACCATCACCATAACACACGTATTCATATGTTTGCTACGCTCTTTTTTGGAGTCCTTGACCCATCAAGTGGAACACTCAGCTATGTTAATGGCGGCCATGAACCTCCGGTGATTATTGGGAAAAACGGTATCAAAGCCCAATTAGAACCGACCGGACCAGCGGTAGGCTTTATGGCCCATTCACAATTTGCTATCGATCAGATCACCTTTGAGCCAGATGATATCTTCTTTGCGTATACCGATGGGGTTACTGAAGCACGTGACAGCCAGCGCGAGTTGTTTGGCGAAGACCCCCTGTTTGCGCTGCTCAATGAACCAACTCCCTCCGTTGCTGTCTTGATGGAACGGGTGACCCAGAGAGTAAAACAACATATTGGGGAACAGCCCAACACCGATGATATTACCATGTTAGCTGCCAAACGCATGCGTAGCTAACGTGTCTATCCGCATATCCATGCCAATTTGTACTGCTTCAGGAAGGTGACTATCATTTGTATCGTGGTTGAGCATTGAACAGTGCATTGATGAGTTGTTCCAATCGCACCGGCTTACTGACATAATCGTCCATTCCCGATTGTAATAACCACTCACGATCCCCCTGCAATGCATGCGCCGTCATCGCAATAATACATGGTTGCTCCTCTTGCGACCACTGCTGACGGATCATCCGTGTTGCCTCAATACCATCCATTTCTGGCATTTGTACATCCATCAGAATGACATCATACCGCTTTCGCTGCAAGGCTTCCAACACTTCAAGACCATTTGCTGTTATATCTGCACGATACCCTAGCTTTTCCAGCAGCCGGAGCGAACCTTCTGGTTGATCATACTATCCTCGGCGATAAGAATACGTAACGGATGACGTTCTGCCATCAGCTGATCCATCGTTATGCGTTGTTCTGGTTGAACCGGCGGATAGTACTGCCTCTGTTCATGAAAAAGGTTCATAAGAGCATCATATAACGTTGATGGTCGTATCGGTTTGACGAGACACGCCACAACTTCTGTTCCTATCTGGCGATAGACATCGTGACGGCTGGTGATTGACGTCCAGACAATAATGGGCAACCCTGATAATTGCGGTTGCTGATGCAAAGCATGAACTAGGCTCACTCCATCTTGATCGGGTAACTGGTTATCAAAAATGACCACATGAAAGGATTTTTCTGACTCATCTTGTACTATCGCAAGTGCCTCACTGGCTGATTCGGCTGTGGTCGGTTGCATGCCCCAGGATTCGACCTGACGGGTGAGAATAGTACGGTTGGTACGGTTACTTGCTACAATCAAGACACGCCGTTCGGCGAGTAATGGCTGGAATGGCTCCAAATAGGCTTCCTCTTGATGCTCCGCCAGGCCCAGCAGCACCGTCACATGAAATGTCGAACCGCGCCCCTCTTCGCTGTCAAACCAGATAGTCCCTCCCATCATTTCGGCCAATCGTTTGCTGATAATCAATCCCAGACCCGTACCGCCATATTTCCGCGTTGTCGAAGTATCGACCTGGCTAAATGACTGAAACAGCCGGTCTTGACGGTCGGCCGGAATCCCAATGCCCGTATCACGCACCATCATGTGAAACATTTGTGTCGCCAACGTGCCGCGTGACAGATGATCACTATCGGCAGACACTGCTTCCTGTTGTGGCTCCCGGGTGGGACTGGCGCCTGACCAGAGCTCAAAAGAGACAACAACTTCGCCCTGTTGCGTAAATTTTACCCCATTGCTCAACAGGTTCACCAGGATCTGCCGCAATCGCGTAATATCACCTATCACATGCACGGGTACCTCGGGCGGCAAGATATAAGCCAGGTTGATCTCCTTATCAGCTGCTCTGGTAGCAACCAGATAAAAGGATTCTTCGACGCAAATGCGTAGATTAAAGGGGTAGTACTCCAGATTGAGCTGTCCCGCTTCGATCTTTGAGAAATCGAGAATATCATTGATCAATGTCAGCAATGTATTACTACTAATATGAACAGTATGGGCATATTCTTGCTGCTCGTTGGTCAGCTGTGTATCAAGCAGCAAGTTGCTCATCCCAATAATGGCATTCAAGGGGGTGCGAATTTCATGGCTCATATTGGCAAGAAAAGCCGATTTTGCCTCACCAGCAGCCTGGGCTGCTTGCCAGGCTTGTTGCAACTCAGCTTCTGCCTGTTTGCGTTCGGTGATATCACGATGAATGCCAAAATGACCGGTAAAACGGTGCTGATCATCATAAATCGCAACGACTGTCTCTTCAATCACCCGTTCTTCGCCCCGAACAAATATAAACGTCTCGCGATGCAGATACCCCTCATTGAGCAATTGTCGCCACATGCTATATCCTTGTTCCCGATTATCGGCAAAGAGATCATTGGGCGTCAATCCAAAATACGTCTGTGGTTTGAGGTCATGCATCTGAATCATCGCATTGTTAAAGCGAGTGATACGCTGATGACTAAAGATATAATCGAGGGTTGCCGCTTGATCAACCGTCTCATCCCAACACACTGGTTGATCGAGCATAAAAAAGAAGTACCCTTCAACCGAGTGCGAGAAAAAGATATCAAGTTGCCGATTGCTCTCGCGCAATGCTTGGTGCGTTTGTCGCCGCTCCGTCACATCGGTTGCAATGCGACCAGTCGCAAAGATATGCCCATGCTGATCATAGAGTGGAAAGGTACTCGTCAACAGAATCAACGGTTTCCTATTGAACACCAGAACCAACTCTTCTTCTACGACACCAGATTGCTCAAAGACCATCTGTTCGCTCTCTTGCAAATGCTCATACACATCAGGGGGAAAAAAGTCGAGCAGGGTATGACCAATCATCTGGGCTGCATGCTGGTCGATCAGTTCTGCCAACCGTTGGTTTGCCAGAATAATGTGTCCATCACGGTCAGTGGCAAAAATAATCGCTGGTGAGTGATCGAGAAATGCCTGTAGCAGTGCCTGACTGCGTTCCAGTGCTTCTTCTACACGCCTTCGTTGGGTGATATCACGTACAACGGAAATCATCCCAGTACGCTGTTCTCCCTGCATCAGGAACGCAATGCGTGACTCAACAATCAACTCGGTATGGTCAGTCCGTCTCGCAGACGTCTCATAGATCTGTTGAACGGATGGAGACTGAAAGATCATCTGATATGCGGCAAGTGCCTGTTCCCTATCTGATTCCGGAAAGATGACGTTGAATGATTGACCAATAACCTTTTCTGGAGATAAGTTATACAAATGATAATAGGCCGGATTAGCCATTTGGACAACACCTTGCGCATTTGATACCACAATGGCATCACTCACCGTCTCCCACACTGCCCGAAATTTGTCCTCGCTTTCTTGTAATGCCTGTGCTGAACGTTGCTGCGTAGTCACATCATAAATAATCGCCATACCGGCCAGAATATTGCCATCATCGAGTTGCACTGGTACGACTCTGGTCATATACACATGATCATAGGCGGTAAAGGTCATCTCCCGCACTGTACCTAGCAATGCATCCCGATAGAGCGGAGCCATCGACTCGAAAAAAGCCGGTGAAACGACATCACCCAGATATTTGCCAATGATAGCAGTGCTATCATATCCAGCTTCAATCAGGGCAATACCATCAGCAGCAAGGTAGCGCAAATGCTCATCAAATATCAGAACCGCACTGTCAGGAATATGCTTCATCAGAGTACGACAGAGTAACTCACTGGCTCGCAGGGCCTCGGTCGTGAGCTGGTGATCATTGAGTGATCGTTTCAGGATTTCATTTTCTTGCTCCAGCGTTGCCAGACGATGCTGGAGCGATGCGCTTGATTCATCGGTTTTTTGATCCGATTGAACCAGTGAATCAAGTGCCAGCACCACGTGACTGCTCAACAGGGTGACGACAGCAAGCTGTTCCGCACTTGGGAGCGGTTGAGCTTCACGACTTTCACAGTACAACAAACCCCACAGCCTTCCCTGATACCGCAGTGGCATACACAGCAGAAAGGCAAGCTGGTGCTCCGCCAGGACCTGCTGATAGTTCGAGTGCTTATCGGCAGCATCGAGTTGCAGCACACATGACTCATGAGCTTGACCAACATGATTCAGTACGGGTAAAAGCGCAGAGCAGATCGCATCCTGTTCGGCTGACCGTTCAGTTGTCATCCAGAGATTGGGCCTTGTTTTGTTGATTTCAGCTGTGATAACCCACTTTCCTGCATTTTTATACAAGACAAGACAGCGTTCCGCACGGTAGGTATGTACCAGGAGATTCAGAAGATCCTCGATGAGACGAGTTTTATTGTGTTGATCTGCAACAATCTGTCCAACTTGCAGTACCAGGTTCAGGTTTTCATTCTTTTTAGTACCATCTGTATCCATAATTGTTGGCATAACAAGGAGGCTTTCTGCTTTTATTTCTGGTTGCGTACCCGATCATGATACACCATAATCGACTCTTTTTCTTGCTCTTCCGTCATGTATGCCATCAATACCGTAAGATGTCAAGGAGTGGCGCGAGGCGCAGAGTCACACAGGTACAGGAGAACATGGGACACTTGACTCTCAAAAGCAAAGATGTTATGATGAAGTGCAATCAAATGGATCCTCCATCCACACGCAATAACAGATACCAGAAAAACAGACCGAGCAGGTAGGGTTATTCAGAAACGAAGTGAAATTATAACGTGTCTTTTCTCTAGTTCAACACGAAACCTCTATGAATCAACATCTGCCGTTCAGGGCACATTTATTCCTGATATGTGCATTGATAGCACTTGGTGGTACCGGGGTTCTCACGTTTTTCTCTCATGATAGTTCCTTTTTGGTATGGTTTCTCGCTGTTGGTGTAGTGCTTCCTGGTGCCTTGATTATCCTGACACTGGTGATGTTACACCATGCTCCTCTCCCATCGCACCAACCGCTTACGACAGAACAGCAACCGTCCTCTTCTGAAAGTAATCCTGTGATTCCATCTGAAACATACTATAAAGAAATTTTTGAACGCGCCATTGAAGGTATCTTTTGTACCTATCCCGATGGTTCGTACTTCCTGGTGAATCCGGCCCTGGCACGTATTTATGGGTATGAATCACCGGAAGAACTCAAACAGACACTCACCAATATTGCCCACCAGTTGTATGTCGATCCGCAACGACGTGATGTGTTTGTTGCACTCATGCAAAAGCAGGGATATGTTGCTGGCTTTGAGTCTCAAGTCTACCGCAAAGATGGAACAACCATCTGGATTGCGGAAGATGCTCACTGTGTGTGTGATATAGATGGCACACTGCTCTTTTACCAGGGTTTTGTACGCGATATTACCGCCCAAAAAGAGGCCGATATCGCGATACGCCATACCGAAGAACTCCAGCGCAATCTCCTCAGCGCTGTTCCCGATACCATGCTGCATGTTCGCCGTGATGGAACAATTCTTAAGTGTAAGCCAGGTATCGATTCTGATGAGCAGATCTATGGAACACCATTGAATGGTCAGAACTTCTTTCAGGTCCTTCCAGCCGAAAGTGCTCCAATTGCAGAGCAAACCATTGCTTCTGTGATCGAAACCGGTGAATTGCGGGTCTTTGAATATCAACGCTCAGACGATACCGAGATGGTCGATTATGAAGTGCGCGTCATCGCCAACCATCACGATACCGTGCTTGCCCTTATCCGTGATGTTACCCAGAACAAACGCCGCGACCGCTTGAAAAATGAATTTGTTTCGATTGTGAGTCATGAACTGCGCACGCCACTCACATCAATTCGTGGGTCGCTGGGGCTTATTGTTGGCGGAGTGGCTGGGCAGCTTCCCCCACGTGTCCAGCAAATGATCGAAATCGCCTATAACAACAGCGAACGCCTGGTCAATCTGGTGAACGATATCCTCGATATTGAGAAGATTGAGTCCGGGCAGATGATCTTTCATCTCAAAAAACAACCGCTGCTGCCACTGCTTGAACAGGCACTCGAAGCCAACAAAGCCTATGCCGAACAGTATCAGGTTCAGTTTGTTCTAGGTGAGAATCCCCCGAATGTGCAGGTGCATGCCGATGGCAACCGCATCTTACAGGTGTTAACCAACTTACTCTCTAATGCAGCCAAATTTTCACCAAAGGGCGATGTTGTCCAGATCACCGTATCACGTCACCACGACATGGTCCGGGTAGCCATATCAGATAACGGTCCAGGCATTCCCGAAGCATTTCGCCCCCGGATTTTCCAACGCTTTGCTCAGGCCGATAGCTCCGACACACGCCAGAAGGGTGGCACTGGCCTGGGTCTAAGCATTGCCCGTGCGATTATCGAAAAACATGGGGGCAGCATCAGTTTTGAAACGGAAACCGGTGTTGGAACAACCTTCTTTTTTGAGCTTGCATGTGTGCCAGAACGTGATGTTGTATCAGAAAGTGATGATCATCACCCCCGTGTACTTATCTGTGAAGATACCCCTGATCTCGCACGCATGCTCAGTATTGTCTTAAATCGCGGCGGCTTCAGCACCGACATTGCATACAATACCGAACAGGCCCGACAATTGCTCGCCCACCATCACTATGTGGCGATGACCCTCGATATCATTATGCCCGGTCAAGATGGTATCTCTTTCATTCGTGAACTGCGATCAAAACAAGAGACGAAGTATCTCCCGATTGTCGTGGTTTCGGCGCTGGCTGATCAAAACCGCAAAGAATGGAACGGTGGAGCCCTGGAAGTTGCCGAGTGGCTGGACAAACCCATTGATCAGGCCAAGTTGATCGAAGCCGTGCATCGCGCCGCCAAACGACAATTGACTGGTGACAGTCGTCCCCGTATTCTCCACGTTGAGGACGACCCGGATGTCTTTCAGGTGGTTTCCTCGATCCTCAATCCGATAGCGGACACGTTTCTGGCAACCAACATGAACGAAGCTCGTGAACAACTCAACGAGACCAATTTTGATTTGATTATTCTCGATCTGAGTCTACCCGATGGTTCAGGGCTTGAATTACTATCATCTATTCGCCACCAGTCACGTTCTCGTATTCCAGTTCTTATTTTTCAGCTCGCGAAATAAGCGATGAAACAGCTCATCTGGTCGCAGCTGCACTGGTGAAATCACGTACATCAAATGATGAACTGCTGGACGCAATCCGCTTACTGGTACCACATACATCTGTTCAGACGACTTGAGCAGAGAGCGTATCGTATGGTAGCAGGCTCTTGGGAGAACTATCGTTATGTCAATAAAAGCACTGAATCGCATTTTGTTGGTTGAAGATGAGCCAGATATTCAATCGATTGCCCGTCTCGCATTAGAAGCCATCGGCGGCTTTACCGTAGAAGTGTGTGGTTCTGGACGGGAAGCGCTTGACCTTGCCCCATCATTTGCCCCAGATTTGTTCATCCTCGATGTAATGATGCCCGAAATGACTGGCCCAGATACGTTAAAAGCATTACGTTCGATGGAGACAACCGCACAGACACCGATCATTTTTATGACTGCCAAAGTGCAACCCCATGAGATAACTGCATATAAACAACTAGGGGCACTTGATGTTATTATGAAACCCTTTGATGCAATGACTCTTTCCGCAACCATTACGACTATCTGGAGTCAGTATTATGGTCAAACAGGCTGATATGATCCAGTTTCAACAACAATTTGCCCGTATTCGGCGAGAATTTGAGCAGAGCCTGCCCCAGAAGCTCGCAGCCATTGATGCTACCTGGCAGCACTATTGCCAGTTCCCCGCAGATAACCAGATACTGCATGATTTGCATCATCAGGTGCATGGCTTAACCGGTTCGGGCCAGACATTTGGGTTTCCGGAACTCACCACCAGTGCCCGCACACTGGAACAGCACATTCAATCGCTGATAACCGACCAGACTTCCATGACAGCGGAACAGCACAGCCATATAGAGCAGCTCATACAGGCCGTGCATCAGTCAACCATGCAGCCAGAGGCAGCAATACCAACCGTATCGGTGCAGGCAGAACCTGACCATGAAGCCCCCGAATCGCCGCAGCCCATGCCGGCCGCTTCAACAGTGACCATCACCGCCGCCAAAGAACTGGTCACACAACCTATCCAGACACCGCCCAGCTTCATCACGCCGGCTGCACCGTTCGATGATAACCGACTCATCTTCCTGGTTGAAGATGACGACATACAAGCCAACGACCTCGTTCTGCAAATCGGGCACTTTGGTTATACCGTACAGACCTTCAAAGATCCAGATGCATTGCTTGCCACGATGCAACAAGTCACACCTGCGGCTATTATTATGGATATTATGTTTCCCAGCGGTGAACTCGCCGGTACGGAGTCCATCCGCACGATTCAGGCATGTGTCAAGCAGGATCTGCCGATTATGTTTATCTCGGCCAAAGGCGACATGCGCACCCGATTGCAAGCAGTACGTGTGGGTGGTCAGGCATACTTTACCAAACCGATTAACGTCAGCAGCCTGATCGATAAACTGGATGAACTGACCCGCAATTATCAGCCCGATCCCTACCGTATCTTGATCATCGAGGATGACTATCTGCTGGCGCAACACTATCGTTCGATTCTGGAACAGCACCACATGATCACCATGGTGATTGATAATCCCTTACAGGTGCTCCAACCACTGGTCGAATTTCGCCCCGATTTAATTCTCATGGATGTGTATATGCCAGGCTGTACCGGTCTGGAACTTGCGCTCGTTATCCGCCAACAAGAAGCCTATGTCGGCATCCCTATTGTCTTCCTCTCAGCCGAAACCAATCTCGAAAAACGGCTCAAAGCGATGCATCTTGGTGGTGATGATTTTCTGACCAAGCCGATTCAGGCCGAACATCTTATTTCGGCGGTGACCAGCCGAACCCAACGGTCACGCATTCTCCGTGCCTCGATGGTACGCGACAGCCTGACGGGGTTGCTCAATCATACTGCAACAAAAGAGATGCTGGAACGTGAAGTCGCGCTTGCCAGTCGCCGTCATTCCAGGGTCGCCTTTACCATATCGATATCGATCACTTCAAGCAGGTCAATGATACCTACGGTCATGCGACTGGTGATAGAGTGCTCAAAAGCCTGTCTCGGCTGCTTCAGCGCAGGCTCCGCCGGACTGATGTCGTTGGGCGCTATGGTGGTGAGGAGTTTGCCGTCATTATGCCCGATACGACCATCCAGACTGCTGCCCACGTGCTCAATGAAATACGCCATGGCTTTGCCATGCTGCGCCAACGTTCCGAAACGCAAGAGTTCTCGGTGACGTTTAGCTGTGGTATTGCCGGGGCCCCACCCTATCATGACGCTGCCTGGCTCAACAAAGCCGCTGATCGGGCGTTGTATGCTGCAAAACACAAAGGCCGTAACTGCGTGATGATTGCCGACAACAACTGATCGCCATACGCAACGCTCAAGGTGTTGAGAGTGTCACCGTGGGCGTCAATGTACGGGTCACCGTGAGCGTCGCGGTGGCGGTTACCTGGCTGGTTTGCGCGGTCCTGGTGAGCGCCGGCGTGGCGACCACAGCCGTATTCACCAGCGAAGGGATCATCAAGGCATCGCCTGCCTGCAAAACATTGGGGTCCGACAGGTTATTCAACACCATAATCTCTTCGACCGTGGTATGAAATCGTTCGGCAAGCAAGCCCAGCGTATCCCCCGGTTGAACCACATAGAGACCGGCTGGCGTGGCCGTTGGGCGCAGCTGATCGGCATAAAACGTTGCAGTTGCGTCAATATCCAACGTTGGCGCAGGTGTAATCAATAACACCGCCGGTTGGGTCGGCAGATCGACTTCTGGCGGTTCTGGTAATGTTAAGGCACATCCTCCCAG
>JAAURD010000199.1 GCA_012034075.1 Chloroflexaceae bacterium
ACCGCTTATCTCGTACAGAAAAGCCATGCGTTCAGACAGGCCGTCGGCTGAGAGAATGACCGGCGGCTCTCCCGATCAGATGCGCTTGTACGTGAACTTGAACGACCAATGAGCAGCAACAGCATGATCACGCTCCCAACAGCAGCCAGCACAACCGCTGCCAATGCACTGCTCACCATCAGTTGGTCGAGATCAATCCCAGATAGTGATGGTAGCCATGCGGTGAGCAACAGCTGCGCTGCCAATCCAGTGATGAGCAATGGTAACAGGGCCAGGGCTGCTATGCCCGCGCCCCAGGGTGACGTTCGTGGGGATTTTGACGTATCCTGGCTACCCCAGAAGCGTGCCAGTGGCAACAGGTACACCAGTGCCATAAGGATGCTTGCCAGCAAGAGCAAGGGGAGTACCCACGGCATGGAATGCCAGGCGGCTGCAAAGAGCCAGCGACGACCCCAGAAACCCCACCATGCGGCAGCCCCAGGGCTGATAGTGCTGCTGCTGCCCAGACCAGTCCAGTCCAGCGCAGACGCACCGCCGGTGTTATCTGGGTATAGTCATCACTGCCGGTTATGCGCTCAAGGTTGGCACAGGCCAGCATGCCGGCCAGAGTGGTGAGCATGACGTTACACAGCAATGCAAAAGCGGCTACGGTTGCCAGTGGCTCTGCAAGTGCAGCCGCGAGAATCACCAACCCGGCCTGACTGCCCATCAACCAGGCCAACATGCGTCGCACGCTCTGTTCGCGCAATGCACTTATGACACCAAACAAGATACAACCCAGGGCCAGCAGAATCAGTACGAGCTGCCATGCGCGGGGCAATGTCGATATGGTCACGGGTGTGAACACCTGCAACAATGTGTGCAAAGCGATCAGTGGCAACGCCAGGCCATAGAACAGACCACCGAGTGCTGCTGGGGCCATCACTGCTTCGGCCAGGGCTGGTTGCCACGGCCCGATGCCGAGCAAAGTAAGTACAGCCAGTACGACGAGTGTGATCCCCAGTGCTGGCGATGTGAATTGCTCTAACCGTGCAGGTTCAAGCAGCAACAGACCGGCCAGCAAGACCAGGCTGGCTGCCAGACCCAGACCAATACCACCTGGCATGCTCTCTTGCTGATGTAACACGCCACTGGCCCGAACCATCAGCGAACCACAGACAATCACCAGCCCCCAGCAAAAGGCGAGGAGCACCCCCTGAGCCGGCAAAACCAGCAGTGCGGCTGCCAGCGTCAGCAACGCCCAGGCAACCAGATGCCCAAACCCACGCACACTCCATGCCAGTGCCAAGCCAATTTGTCCCAGTGCCAGTGCTCCCCCCAGGAGCAATACCACGGCACATGTCAGGTCCAGAGGATTCAGTGGGCCGTCAATCAATACAATATGGATTGGTTCCAGTCTGAGCCATGAAAACACCAGCACCCTTGCAGAACCACTCCAGTTCAGCCAGCACAAGCTTGCGGCGGCGACCGTCGTCGCTAGGGCTGCACCAAAACTGAGCAGCCGTGTCGAAACCAGGTGGCTCAAGCCAAGACAGAGCGCTGCTGCTGGCAGCAGGACCAGCCATGCGAGCGTGATCATGGCTGCGATACCCGCCACAATGTCATACCGCCTCCGTTTCAATCAAGGAAAGATGGGGAGCATCGGGCAAACACGGGTCAGTGGAACGGGCGATCAGCACCACATTATCCAGCCATGCGCCCACTAGCAGCGTGCGTGCCAGCAACCGGTCGAATGGACACGGTACATCCAGCGTGACCTCGGACAATCGCTCACCATCGCTCTCAATCAAGCAACGCAACATGCCACGTGGCGCTTCGACCGTACCTTGAGCCAAACCGGCCGGCAGCGTTGTTGGTATCATGCCCTGCCAGTCAGCCACTGGCATACTAGCCAGGGCTTGCTCCATCAGTTTGACACTGGCTTTGGCCTCAAGCAACAGCACCAGCAGACGGCTATGCACATCGCCGTCTTCACGCACTACCCGCTGTACGCTAAGATGGTGATATGCCGCATAGGGTTCATCCAGGCGCATATCCAGGGTCTGACCCGATGCCCGTGCCAGTGGTCCACGCCGACGCAGCCCCTCGGCAGCGGTCCGTTGCAACGTGCCAACATCGACCGTGCGCATCAATATCAGGCGTTGATCCAGGACACGATGTATCATCTGCCCCAGTTGCTGATCAATATGTGGTAACAACGTCAACAGCTCCTGGCGATTCTGTTCGGATACATCTGAACGCACCCCACCGGGCAGACACTGGCTCGCCAGATGTCCCTCGGTCTGGAGTATGTGCATCGCTTGTCCCAGGTTCTGGCGCACTGCTCGTGCTACCTGTACCAGTTGCTCAATGCCCAACGCATCCAATACGTCGTGAATCGCGACAGTATGCGATAGGATGCGTTCTATCTCGGCATAGACACAACGCACCCAGGCTGCCCGAGGCGCAACCGTTATGACACACAACGCTTCAATCGCCTGACAGAGTGCCAGCGTAGCAGCAAATGATGTCAAGCCGCCTTGATGGTTCATCTGTTGCAATGCATGAGTCACCGACACATGCCGATACACGGGTTCGCTCGTATCTCCACGATAGGTTACTTCCGTGACCGTTTCACCCGAAACCGTCAAAACGAGCTGTTGTTTTCCACGCCATGCTGCTGCAAACGCATCAAGTACCAGGGTATACTTCATGAAATCATTCTTTCCGTGCCAGAGCATTGCGCAAGCATTATACCATATGGCTTCTGTTCAGACTATGGTTGCGTTGAAGCGTTGAAGCGTTGAAGCGCAACGTGATCTAAGCGCAAAGCGGAGAACGGAGTTGCACCACGGAGGCACGGAGGTTTAATTTTTGGGTATGTTTCGATTATTTTGTGGGTGTGTGATCTCTCATCCAGCATGTAGCGGTGCAGCGCACTGTGCCCTACATGCTGGTGTATACCCATTCGGGGTAAGGTTCTGTGGGCGCATAGGCGCAAAGCGGTTGGAGCGATCTAAGCGTTGAAGCGCCCTAACTGATGCTCCAATCGTTCACCATTTTGCTACATCCTCTTCATATTGTCTTCACAGCTGCACGCTATACTGGTTATGCAAGGAACAAAACAAGCCTTGTAATAACAACAATAACAAACTGGAATACGATAGCGCAAGAAGGAGTTTGATCGTGCTGAACAAAATTGGAACAACTATCATGATGGGTATTGCCCTGTTGGGCGCATTTTTCGGTGGCTGGGTGCTGGCATCACCCTATCTCTCATTTGCTTCACCGGAGCCAACCCTTACCAGTACACAAGCGGATATGGATCTGTTTGCGCTCGACCCGCTCGCAGACCCGGCGCTCTCCCCCAATATGCAAGCGGATATGGATTTGTTTGCCTTTGGTTCACATACAGACCGTGCGCAACCCCAGGCTATCGGCCGTGCTGGGAACGGGATGATGCTGATGGGTATGTTGCGGGTTACTGCGGATGTGTGCAATATTGAGGTGTCGGATGTTGTCGATGGCTTGCTAGCCGATAAGAGCCTGGCACAGATTGCGGCTGAACATGGTAAGACGGACCAGGAGTTGATCGATGCGATGGTCGCCAAAGCCCGCGAGCGTCTGGACGAGGCGGTTGCGAATGGGCGTATTACGCAGGAACGTGCCGACACGATGCTTGAACGAATGGAAAACCGTGCAGCTGATCTGATCCAACACACCGACCTGGGTGATCGGCTGATGCAGGGCGTTGAGCGAATGGCGCGTATGGGTCTCACCCACGCGACTGCCAACGTCACTGGCTTGGAACTGCGCACGGTACATACTCGTATCCAAAATGGCGAATCGCCTGCCGACATTGCCGTGGCTGAAGGCCACACCGACGATGAGGTTGTGCAAACGCTGCTCACGAATGCTGGCGAGCGACTCGATCTGGCGATGGTCAATGGGGTAATTACGGAAAACGAAGCTGATACGATGCTGAAGCTGCTGACGCAGGCAGCCGAGGAGCAGGTGAACCAGACCTGGTAAACAGGCAAATGCAACCGGTTGGATATCTCTTCACACATCCCTGAGTCGGGTGAGCTGGTGGAGCCGGCTCACCCGAATGTTTTTGAAGGGCGATGTGATTTCTGGGGCACCACGGGGACATGGAAGCACGGAGAGTAGATGCGCTCTTACATATCCCGATCATGGAATGGTATCATGAGTGCTGTGCTCTCACCTGGCGAATATGTTGCATGGGCGAGGTTGGGTCACGCAGCGATTGCTGGTACTGCTCCTCTTTCCATGCCTCTCCTTCAGCAATATACTGGTCAAGTTCATCCTGTTTATGCAAGTAATAGGTAATGGTGGCATAGATTTTCTCCAAGCTCAGGCCCGGATAATGGCGGGCGATCTGTTCGGGGCTGAAGCCCTCGCCCGTAGCGGAGTATGTCCATAGCACATTACCCCAGCAATGGTAAACTATCCCCAGAATCATGCAATCGTGATACAATGGAAGCGCAAACAACAG
Organism: Chloroflexaceae bacterium; assembly: GCA_012034075.1. Lineage (GTDB taxonomy): Bacteria > Chloroflexota > Chloroflexia > Chloroflexales > Chloroflexaceae > JAAURD01. Next base: position 4,496 of record JAAURD010000199.1, read on the forward strand.
AACGCCGCAGGAGCGTGTTACTGATGAATGAAGGAGAGCACCATGGAACCACCAATGGATGTCCTGTATGCAATCTATGATGGCATCCCGCGTCAGGGGCCGGGGAGCAATGCGGCGACGCGTCAGGCATGGTCGCTGCTACCCGATGTGCCGCCGTCACCAGGGATATTGGATATTGGCTGTGGTAGCGGGATACAAACGCTGGAACTGGCTCGCCTCAGTGGCGGACGTATCATTGCTCTGGATAACCATCAACCCTACCTCGATGCGTTGCAGCAGCGTGCTGCCAGTGAGCAGCTTGCCGCGCATATCGAAACGCTCAACTGCTCGATGGATGCTATGGAGTTTGCTCCTGGTAGCTTCGATATCATCTGGTCAGAGGGGGCGATCTATATTATTGGCTTTGAGCGGGGTCTGTCGGTATGTCAGCCACTGCTGAAGCCGGGTGGCTTTCTGGTGGTCTCGCACATCACCTGGCTCACGGCAGATCGATCACCCGAACTTGCCCAATTCTGGCACGATGAGGGGGTCACTATCTGCACTGCGGCCGAGAATGTGCAGCGTATCGAGCAGGCGGGCTACCACTGTCTTGCTCACTTTCCGCTGCCGCAAGCAGCCTGGTGGGATGAGTTTTATCATCTGATCGAACAGAAGCTGCCTGCGCTCCGGCAGACATACCGCGATGACCCGGAACGGCTGGCGGTTGTGCACAACCAGCAGCACGAAATCGACCTCTACCGCATGTATGCCGATCAGTATGGGTATGTGTTTTATGTGATGCGTTTCATAGGTGATGGGTAATAGCAAATCCGGTTTGATACGTCATACCAATTTGCCTTTTGGTGTGTCATTCTGAGCGGAACAGAGTGGAGCGAAGAATCTCGCATTCGTACGACGAGATTCTTCGCTGCGCTCAGCGTGACAATAGGGTATGGCAAAACGCACTTTGGTATGACACCTTCCAAGTGATCTTTCATATTCGTACAGATATCGTTGATCGGCATTGCCAGCAACGATGCAACGTACTATTGTTTGGTAATGATAGCATGAGTATACCAGATACATGGTTCAAGTGAAAGTACTACTGTGGTGCTTCTACATGACAGCCGATAAATTGTATATATACGCTACTCCAGGGAGATGACGGTCGCTCGAAATGCAGGGATTCGCGTGCGAGGTCCCAGGTCTCTTCTGCACGGCCAATGGAGATATTCGTGGCATCATTGTGACCGTCGCCACTCCAGATATTCAATGTCCCACCAGGCGCGAGCGTGATGTCTGGTGGGACAAAGGTACCATCATCGGAGACAACGAGCCAGCCTTTCAAGGATGTATCGCTGGTGTCCAGATTGGTAACGGAGAAATAACGACTTTCATCACAGCTGTGTTCTGCTTCTATTTCCAGGTCTGGCAAAGATGAGCCACATCCAGCTATGCCTATTACGAGCAACATGAGGCCAGACAGACCCAGGATATGGCGTATCAGGGACCAGATAGACGGTATATTGATGTTCTTTTGCATGAGTATTTCTTCCATTTTTCGGGTGATCAGCGTGCGGTCGTGCGCCTACGATTCGCACCGATTCACACGAAGATTCACATGGACCGTGCCCAGGCAGCGTGTGGTCGTGCCCGACCGCTGCGCGGCTACAAGCCGCGCCTACGATCATTTGCGCGGCTACAAGTACGTACCTACGTCTGATACGGAATCAGTTATATCGCGTATCGATTAACCGAATTTGGTATCACACATGCTATACTAGAATAGACAAGATACGTGTATCACTACGGAGCAATCAATGTGTGGACGATTTACGCTGAGAACGCCGGCCAGCGACCTGGCCCAGCGATTCGAGCTTGATGCCCTACCAGAGATACCACCACGGTATAATATTGCGCCAACACAGCCGGTTATGACCATACGTTCAACTCCAGAAGAACGATCAGCATCCTTGTTACGCTGGGGCTTGATCCCATCATGGGCACGTGATACGTCGATGAGTTCACGGATGATCAATGCCCGCAGTGAAACAGTACACCAGAAACCAGCATTTCGCAAGGCATTTGCTCAGCGCCGCTGTCTTATCATCGCCGATGGGTTTTTTGAGTGGCAAGGCCAGGGGCGGCAGAAACAGCCCTTCTCTATTGCACTGCACAGTGGTGAGGCGTTTGCCTTTGCTGGCCTCTGGGAGACCTGGCAAGCACCAGATGGTAGCGTTTTGGAGAGCTGTACTATCCTTACTACTGAGCCAAATGAACGCATAAAACCCATTCACGACCGTATGCCGGTGATACTCGATCCAGATGCCTATGCGTGCTGGCTCGATCCTGCCGAACACAAGCCACAGCGATTACTGCCCCTGCTCCAGCCATATCCGGCAGATGCGATGGACGTTTATCCGGTCCATCCCTACGTCAACAACACACGCCATCAGGATGCCCGTTGTATTGCACCAATGACCCTATAATGCTTCTCCTAGCCAGCGTATGATCGGCGTAATGCCAGTTCAATACCGGCTTGAAGGCTACTACGCGTCAGAAGAGCACCCAGATCAACACCGAGTTGTACCAGGGTTTGCGCAATCTGGGGCTGAATGCCGGTGATGATAACCTGCGCTCCCAATAACCTGACCGCCTGTGCTGCCTGCATAAAGACGTTGGCTACTTGCGTATCGACAACATGCACGCCCGTAATATCAATCAGCACCATGCTCGCATGGTGTTCTGCCACCCCGTCAAGCAATGTCTCCATCACTTGCTGCGCCCGGCTGCTGTCGATACTGCCGATAAGGGGTAAGACCAGGATACCTTCGGCAATCGGGATGAGCGGAGTCGAGAGTTCGCGGAGTGTTATCTGCTGGGCCCGAATGATTTCTTCTTGAATGGACTGTTGCCGCAATGTCTCTTCGGCCTTCAAGCGATCGGTAATATCACGAAAAAACCAGACCCTCCCGAAAATCGTCTGATCGGGTTTCATGATAGGCATGCTGTACCGATCAAAGATGCGCCCATCTTTAAGGGCAACATCATCACGACTTGATTCGGAAGGATGATCATACAGATAGTGGACTTTGGCCAGAAACTGCTCTGGTGCGGCGAGTTGGTCAAAGACGTATCCCAGAGCGGCCTCGTCTGAGCGACTCTGTACAATCGCATCGGGAATACGCCACATGGTGACAAAGCCCTTATTAAACAGACGCATCTTGCTGTCGGCATCAACGACGAGAATGCCATCTGGAGCAGCATCGATCAGGTATTCAACAAACGCTCGGTGCTCCAGAGCGGCTTGTAGTTGGTTGTGTTCGTTCTCTAATACGTGGTTGCGTTCTTCTATGTGAATCTGCTTTTGCCGCAATTGCTCAATTTCGGCCTTTAGGCGGACATTTTCTGCCCGAAGTTCCTCGATATTGTCTGGGATACGATGCATTGTAACGATCCTCACGTTGGCTCTCTACTGGTTGAACCATCTTGATATGTCAAGTAGCGCCTGCTTGCAGCTGGGGCTGGGAGGCTGCAAGTCGTCTCCTCTACATCTGAACGCATCAGATCAATGTGGTTACAGCACTACGATGTATCACGGTTGCAGGCTGTCGCCGCAAGTATAGCATATCATGTTCATCTGCTTGAACGCGAAAGGAAAAGAAAAACCGGGGTGCTATGAATTTGCGCTATTTTTAGTTAAAACGCTTGCATATTGTAAAAAGTGTGCTACACTGATAGCATGCCCTGTAGCAAGGCTGCTCTTGAACACATCCAGAACGTGTTGCAAGCCTCTCTGTTGAGTCTCGGTAGCAACGATGAACCGTTACGATCCCAGTGGCTATCAAGTCCCCTGCACAATCTCGACGCTGGAGAGCTTTACGGTAATAACCAGGCTAATACAGCATATTAAGAGAGATGGAGGTAACACGATGGAAACATCGACACGACGACAA
>JAAURD010000200.1 GCA_012034075.1 Chloroflexaceae bacterium
CAAGTGGAATCATAATGCCTTCGCGGCTCTGGCGGCTCCACCAGGTTTCCGCGGTCGGGGCAATACGCTCAAAGGCAAAGTGGCCTTGATGTGCCTCTACCGCAGCTTTACCCACCATATCGATCAAATATCCGGTAAAGATGCGATCAGGTAACGCATCGAGCACCAGACGACAAGGGCGGTAGTCTTCATCTTGCCAGACAAAATGTTCATCTTCCCAGGTAAAGAGGGTTGCCAATTGCGCCAGATCGCCGGTTTGAATATGCGGAAACAGGGGATCGCTGGCATCAGTTAACAGAATAGTGTAGATGCCACAGCGTGGGCCGTGTTGCAGAATCGTTGCCAGATGGTGCGCGGCGGCCTGATTCAGCTCATACGGAACATCAAGCACCACCAGGATACGATACGGCTCACTGATTTTTCCGGCGTGGGTCTGGTATTCATCGAGGGTTGTATACGGCCCGACCAGGTAATTCTGGCTGATTCGTTCGATGTGATCAGCAAGTGCCGCCAGATGCGTTTCAATATCAGATGATTCGATGCCCACTTTGCTATTGACCAGGTGCTCATCATGATCGGCCAGTTGCATGATCAGTTCAACATTGCGACCCTGCCCCATCGGATCGATCAGGGTGAGGTTTAACTGCGCTGGCGGGATGGTGCTTATGAGACGCAAGACGATTGACTGGAGACCATCGATGGCGAGTGAACGGGCGGTGCGACTCGCCTGAAGCACGAGTGAGCGATGTCCCATAATCTGCAATGGTGCGGGTAAAGCGATGCACTCGCTCCGACCAATGGTAAGCAACTCACGACACGAATCACCGGAATGACCGTATCCGGAGGGGTCCAGGTCGTCCAGAAAGGGTCTTTCCAGGGCGCCAGCATGTCTTTATACTGATCAATCCATGCACCAATATCGTTACGATGGCTCGCTAGTTGCGGCCAGGCCTGTTGCTCCAGTTGCTCATGCGCCTGCTGCCGTTTCTCTTCAGCGGTAACAAGTTGCTGCTGCCGTTGCTGCGCGAGTTGTTCGATCTGTCGTTGATACCAGTATTCAGCCTGACGGATTGCCAGTATCAGCGCTTCTTGCTGCTGCTTGTGCTGTTGACGTGCCAGCAACCATGCTGTGCCGATGCTGATCAGCGTACCCAGTACGAATATGACACCGCCGATAAGAAGTGCCATGGGCGAACCAGGACCGAGTACGAGCACGGTAACAGCAGTAATCAGCACGGTGACGGTGGTACCACCGATCCCAATCCACAGGCTGAAACCTGAACCAGATTGCTGCTGTTTCCCCTCCGCTTGGCGCTCTTTTTTAGGGAGAAACTGTTGCAACAACGCTTCTGCCTGTTTTACCGACGTCTGCAACGCCTGTTGCGGCATTTGTTTCTGCGCTGTACCTTGAACGTTCAACGCAGCCCGATTGGGCAAAGCTGCATGCAGATCGATGGGTGCTGGCAGATATGGCTGTGCGCGTTGCATCACGCTCTGGGCACGTTGCTGCAATGCATCAGCCTCTTGACGGGCAATGACCAGTTGCTCTTCAAGCGATTGTCGATAGTACAGCCCTTGCGTTTCGGCTTCGGTTTCGGCCTGATCGCGGTGCTGTAAAAACTGATACAGGCGTCGGAGTAACTCACGCTGCTGCTGGATCAGAGGCGGTTCTGGCATCGGGCTCTTCCTTCCTCGGTCTGCTGATACAGGATGAGACGGTCTTGTATATGCAATAGTACCAGTGTCTCTCGTGAGATACCCTGGATCAACTTCTGGTATTACCGAAAAAGGATGTTCGGGTGTTTCAATCGGAACTGAACCTGAATGTTGAAAGTGAACCTGTGCATCGTAAATATCATGTTTCATACTACTCCTCTCCTATCAAGAGGTGCGTCGTACTATCAATAGTCCTGATTACTTTGAGATTATTGCAGTGACTAAACGTATGCCGTTTGTTTCTTTTGCAAAAAGTGTACCCTACTATCAGGGGTTGTGACACAAAGTACGTTGGTTCGTCATCAATTCGTAATCATTGAAGCTGATATATTGGTGATAATCATAAGTAATAACTATATAAGCGAGTTTGTTTTGCAGGTCTTTCAGGTAGAAGCGCAAATTTGTGTGGTTTTGATACAGGTATGACAAGAATCGTTTGTTCGGTCTCAGCAAGGTTGCGCTACGATCACGGTTATGGTAGGATGTATGCTAATAATTAGACGTGTTGAACCTGACAACCTGGTGTATGGCATCATCATAACGATGTGCAGCTTGCGATGTGCAGCTTGTAAAGATACGAGGAAAGGAATACGCTATGTCGCTTTTCCCGCTTCAAAAGTCGGTGATGCAGACATTCCATGTAACTGGAAGCGTCTCATTTCGGTGTCGAGACGATGATACATTGCAGATTGACAGCAGCTTTTTTGATCGGATATGGATGAGCAACCCATTGCCGACCCATTTCCGCACTTTTGTCCGGTTACGGACCGAACACCCTGATGGAAAATGTATTATGGGCATCGGCAATGGCAAAAGCTGGAAACCCGATTACCATTTTGTGATGAATCCTATCTGGACGGCGTTTAAAAAATACCTGGATGAACCGGATCATTGGGATAAATATCTGCATCTCTCTCGTGATAACGCTCATTTGATCAAACCTAATATGACAATTTCGATAACCTTTGAGCGCCTTCACAATGTCCTGCGGGTTGAACTGAACGGTTCGGAACTTTTTGTGGTTGATCAAGAAGGCGATGCTCCATCACGGTATCACCATTTTTTTATTGCTGGCAATGTGATTATTGAAGATTTAACCATCGAACCAATCTATTGACGCAAATCTTCTGCTGTTACCGTCCAACAGATGAAAGAACAACTATTTTGAACCATGATGCAACCGCCATCATCGCAATATCATCCTGATGCCAACCTGTCTGCTGATGCAACCAATCCACCGCCTTCTGACGTCTCATCATCACATGATCGGTGGTATGAGTCTTCGGTGATTGATCCATCATCAACGACAATGCGTTCGACACAATCAACCGAATCGAAGCAAGAACAGGATCCTGGAATGATGAATGTCCGGAGTGCCGTGAAAGAGCTCCTGGAGACGGTTATCTATATTGTGCTGGTCTTTGTGATTGTACGAAGCATGGTACAAAACTTTAAGATCGAAGGTTCGAGTATGGAACCGAGTCTTCATAGTGGTCAATACATTCTCGTCAACAAGCTGGTTTACTTTCATTTCGATCTGAATGCACCACTCAGGCTGCTGCCAGGCTATGAAAACGCTCCCGACAAGGTTGTCTATCCATTGGGCATACCGAAACGCGGCGATGTTGTCGTGTTTGAATATCCGCGCGATGTGAGCAAAGATTATATTAAACGGGTGATAGGTCTACCTGGCGAAACGGTTGAAATCCGTGATGGCAATGTGTATATCGATGGGGTCTTGTTAGATGAACCCTATCTGGAAGGCGCCAGAACCGAATGCAATCCACGGTATCCCTGCTCCAATGGACCGGTTGTGGTGCCCGATGATCATATTTTTGTCATGGGCGATCATCGCAATAACAGTAGTGACTCGCGTGAATGGGATACGCTCCCATTACATCGGGTGATTGGACAGGCATGGGTGCTCTACTATCCTATTGATGATTGGGGTTTTGTGCCCGCACCAACCTATGCGACCGATCAACCATAGTACATCATCAATGCATATTGCGATCAATGCCCATCTGCTCGCACACACCCGCTCATTTCGTCGTGCGGGTGTAAGCCATTATATCGAACAGCTGTTGGGCCATCTTGCCCTGATCGATCAAGCCAACCAGTACAGCATTTTCACGACACGCGGTCTTGATCGTGATGAACTGGGTCTGCCCGACCGTTTCCGGGTGTATGCCAGCATGTTGCCGACGATTAACCCGCGTGTTCGTATTCCCTGGGAACAGCTGCTGGCACCGGTGCTGCTGCGTCGCATGCAGGCCGATATCTTTCATGGAACGCTCAATGTCGTGCCACTTGCCTGTCCGATACCCAGTGTGGTGACGATTCATGACCTGGCGTTTATCCGCTTTCCGCAGACCTTTCGGTCTTACAATCGCACCTATCTGGATTTTGCAACGCGGCTCAGCGTGCGGCGGGCCGGCTGCATCTGTGCGGTTTCGGAGCATACCAAGCGCGAGGTGGTCGGTTTGCTCGGTGTGCCACCGGAACAAGTGATGGTAACCTATGATGCGCCGCGTGAGCACTTTCGGCCACCGGAGCCGGCCGAGGTCCAAGCATTTCGTATGCGAGAGGGCCTGCCGGAACAGTTTGTCTTTTATGTGGGTACGCTTGAGCCACGCAAAAACCTGACGACATTGCTGGATGCGTATAGTCAGGTGGCCCGTCAGCACACTGCGCCATTGATTATTGGCGGTGGCAAGGGTTGGCTCTATCAACCCGTGTTTGCTCGGCTGGAACGTCTGGGGTTGCGTGATCGGGTGCATTTTGTGGGCTATATCGATGAACCCGATTTGCCCTTGTGGTATGCAGCGGCAAGTGTCTTTGTTTTCCCCTCGCTCTACGAAGGGTTTGGGATGCCACCGTTGGAAGCGATGGCATGCGGAACACCAGTGGTTACTTCAAATGCGTCGAGCCTGCCCGAAGTGGTGGGCGATGCAGGTCTCATGGTGGCACCAACCGATACCGATGCGTTGGCGGCAGCGATTGTGCAATTGCTGCATGATCAGGACCTGCGGGCCGACCTGCGCCAACGGGGTGTGCAACAGGCAGCCCGTTTCTCCTGGCGCACCACGGCGGAACAAACGCTGCTTGCTTATGAACAGGCGTATCGTCATCGTTTGGTGTGACAGAGTATGCTATAATACGAGTAAACGAACGGGTGAAAGACAATCATTGTTGGGACTGGATAGATCGTTTTGACAGTGGATAGCAGCGACAGCTGAAAAGGAGTATATGATATGCCATCGCTTGGACCAATGGAACTCGTTATTATCCTGGTTATCATCATTGCCCTGTTTGGGGCGGGTCGGATAGCTGGTATTGGTTCAGCCCTAGGGTCGAGCATCCGCGAATTTAAAAAGGCCGTGCGTGATGATACCGACGAATCGACTCAGAATCGGATCGAGGCGTATGAGCAGACCCGGCGTGATGAGGGCAAAGAGGCTGCATCACACAGCAGTAGCCGCTAGCAAACCCGATAGTGGACGTTAGGGATTGTGGCTGGCGATTTTTTTGATCAAGCGATTATAACGGTTGTTGCGGGCAACGGCGGCAATGGTTCAGCCAACTTACGCCGCGAAAAATATGTCCCACGAGGTGGCCCGGATGGCGGCGACGGTGGTCGTGGTGGTCATGTCTACCTGGTAGCCGATGCACATCTCAATACGTTGCTCACATTTCGTGAGGGCAATCGTTTTGTGGCCGAACATGGCAGTCCGGGCAGCAAGCGGCAACAGACTGGGCGGCAAGGGCATGACCTGGAAATTCCGGTGCCACCTGGCACGGTCGTGCACACAACCATAGATGGACAGGACTATCAGGTTGATCTGGATCGACCGGGTCAGCGGTTGTTGGCCGCCCGTGGTGGCAAGGGTGGGCTGGGCAATGTCCACTTTGCTACATCTTCACGGCAGGTGCCACGTATTGCCGAAGTGGGTGAGCCGGGCGAAGAGCGAGAGTTACGCCTGGAGCTCAAGATCATTGCGGATGTCGGTCTGGTCGGCTTTCCCAATGCGGGCAAAAGTACGCTGCTGTCGGTGATCAGTGCTGCCCGTCCAAAGATTGCGGCGTATCCGTTTACCACGCTGCAACCCAATCTGGGCATTGTGGAAGTTGGCGATCAGCGGTTTGTGGTAGCCGATATACCGGGCTTAATCGAAGGTGCCCACCGTGGTGTTGGCCTGGGCTTTGATTTTTTGCGCCATATTGAACGCACGCGCCTGATCATCCATGTGGTTGATGCAGCCGGTGTCGACGGTCGTGACCCGTTGGAAGATTACCACGCGATCAATGCCGAGTTGCGCCAGTATAACCCTGAACTGGCAGATTGTCCGCAGGTGGTTGTGCTGAATAAGATCGATCTACCGGATGCGCAATCACAACTGGATGCCTTACAGCAGGCGTTACCGGTTGACCCCGAAGATGTGTTTCCCATTGCGGCAGCTACCCATGCTGGTCTGGATGGCTTGCTTATTCGTGTAGCTTCGCATTTGCGCGAGCTGCCCACACCGCAACGTACACCAGTTGATACAGATGAGCCATCACTTACCTGGCCCACCCCAGTCGTTGATCCAGAAGCCTTTACGGTTGAGCAGGAAGACGAATACTGGCGGGTGCGTGGGGTGAAAATTGAACGCTTGCTGGCAATGACCAACTTTAGTCAACCCGAGGCGCTCGACCGCGTGCAGCGCGTTTTGAGAGCCAGTGGTATCAGCGACGCATTGCTGGCAGCCGGCGTGCAAGATGGCGATACAGTGGTGATTGGTCAAGCGGAACTGGTCTGGTCAGAGACCGAGACCTATGGCTAACGCGTCGCCTGTGAGCAAGGTCCAGAGCATCCCCACGACAGCCCCGATAGGCACCACCACATAGATCGGCCAGTGCAATCGGCGTAGCAGGATACATGCCACGACTGCGACGACGACGGCAAAGAGATCGAGACTGCCGCCTCCAGGAAACAGCACGTTGACCCCAAAAAAGAACCCAAGATTGGCGATAACGCCGACAACCGCCGCAGTAATACCCACCAGGGCAGCTTGCAGGTGCTGGCGATGGGCCAGCAGCTCGATATAGGGGGCGCCCAGAAAGATAAAAAGAAAACAGGGTAAAAAAGTGACGTAGGTCGTTATCAAAGCCCCCAGGGTGCCAGCGAGCAGGGGTGACAGGTCGCCGGAGTGGTTCCAGGCACCCACAAAACCCACATACTGGGTGACCATAATCAGTGGTCCCGGCGTTGACTCGGCCAGACCAAGACCCTGAATCATCTGGCTGGTACTGAGCCACTCAAAATAGTTGACGGCAACATCAGAGATATAGCTCAATACCGCATAGGCCCCGCCAAAGGTAATAAAAGCGGCATAGGTAAAGAAGAGGGCTTGATGGACAAGCACATCATCGCTGCCACGCCAGAGCCAGAGTGCGCCAACAGGTATCAACCAGAGCAAGCAAAACACACCGATGAGCGTCAGGTTCGAGCGCATCGATGGCATGGTCATACGACTGCTGCTATTGCTACCGGCATCGGATGGAGCACGTGATCGAGATGCTCCAAAGACATTGGGCCACCAGTGGTGCAACACCAGACCGCCCAATGCAGCAATCAGGAGCAAGAGCGGAAAGGGCATCTGGAAAAACCGCAGGGCAATAAAGGCGCCAATCGCAAAGCCTATCAGTAGCCAGTGACGGAGTGCCCGTTGCCCAATACGAATAACCGCATCAATCACGATGGCGATGACAACTGGTTGAATACCATAAAAAAGACCATTCACCAGGGCAACATCGGCAAGGGCCACGGCCATCCAGCTTAACAGCAGCAATACAAAGACAGCCGGTAGCACAAATAAAACACCTGCCGTCACCCCACCACGGATGCCATGCAAGCGCCAGCCCATATAAGTTGCCAGTTGTTGTGCTTCGGGGCCGGGCAACAACATACAGAAGTTGAGTGCCCGCAGAAACTGTTGTTCCTCAATCCAGCGGTTCTTATCGACCAGCTCATTGTGCATAATGGCGATCTGACCCGCAGGACCTACCAAATGACTGATAAAACCGAGCTTGAGCCAGAAGCGAAACGCCTCGGCGAAAGGCACGGTTCGTGCGTTGGCGAGGGTAGCGCGAGGGTTCATCGCCGCTCAGAAGCTGAACCGTGAGACCCACTTCCGGGGCTGAAACTCCGGGATCGGCAACGGCTCGAGCAGCGGGCTCCCCGGTTGGTAGAACTGCCGGAAGTCGAGCTTCTCGCCGGTGCGATACAAGTGGTCGAGAAACTTCCAGTCGGCCGCCGACATGTCGGAGAGCCACTGCTCGAAACCGTCGAGCCCCGCCTCGCGCAACAGCTGGAGCGAGTAGCGCGCGGCTTCTTCTTCGTAGAGCCGCACGGTTTCGAGCATCTCGGGTGGCGGGATGACCAGCCCGTAGCGATGGCCGACCTCGCGCGCGTGCTCGTCGGTCGCCCACTGCGCCGTGTGACCAAAGAGGTGGGCGAGCACGAAAAAGGCGACCTCGGGATCGAGCTCCCAGTCGACCGAAATCGTCACGCCGTCGAAGTCGCCGGTGTTGGGGTCGGCGACTTCGGTCAGGATCACCGGGATGCCCCAGCGCCGCTCGAGATACGCGTCGAGGACGCCAAAGGCGTGGCGGAAGTCAGCCTCGGCTCGGGCTGGTTGGGTGCGGTGCTCATGCGCATGAGGTTAA
>JAAURD010000201.1 GCA_012034075.1 Chloroflexaceae bacterium
CTTGCGCAAAGCGAAATCCGCTGCGCCCCATATTGCTGTCTTTCAGCTCGGCCGACTGGACGATCAGGCCCTGATCACCGCTGTTGCGCAGCACCACAAAGCGCCGCGTAGGCGTCTCCGCCGGACCTGTCAGCGTCATCGCGGTGGTGCCAAGCACCAGCCGGCCCGGCTCCGCGGTGTCGATCGCCCAGGTGTACGTGTTGTTGGCCGGTGTCCGGTCGTTCGCGCTCTGCACCTGCACCTGCCCGCGAAACTGATGCACACCATGCTGGCTGGTGGTGTATACTCCGTCAAGCCAGGCCACCTCAAAGGCTTCCAGACCGATAGTCTGCTCGGCCAGCAACGCTTCCTCACCGTCCGGTGGCTGGACAAAGAGCTGCATAGTGACGGTAAGCGGCAGGCCGGTGTTGCGTACCTGGAGCGTCGCGGTCTGGGTGCGTCCCATCAGGAGCAGCGGATCGCTAACCACCACGGGATCGCGGCCGGGCTGGGTCAGCATCAGGTCGTCCGCCTGCAAGGCAAGATCGACACTGGACATCGCGCCCACGGTCACCGTAACGCTGGCGCTGCCGGTGGTGCCGTTGTTCGACGTCACGTGATAGCTGATCTCATGGGTACCCGGGCGTAACACAACATCCTGGAGCACCGACCCCGTGCCCAGGTCGCCATCGAGCGATGAATGCCAACTACCCGACAGCGGTTCGCCGGTGGTTGCCTCCGAGGCGAAGGCTTGCAGCACCCAGGCGTGGCCCGGCTCAGCCTGGTCGTCCGGCTGCGGGCTGAAGATTTCGACGAACGGTGCTTGAGCGGGCACCACCAGTCCATCTACCTGGCTCTCGGCGCTGAGAAAGACATCGGTGGCAGTGACGCGGAAAGAGAGCGGACGATCCTGCGGCAACAACGTGCTCGGCAGGGTCATAGAGTTGCCATCAACCGGCAAACCGACCGGCGTCCAGGTAGTACCGCCATCGTCGCTATAGGCAACCTGGAAGAGCAAGGGTTGGTCGCTAGGGTCGGCCGGGTCAACATGGCTCATCTGGGCCTCCCAACGCAGGGTGACGGTCTCGCCCAGGGTGGTGCCAGGAGCGGGTTCCAGCAGTTGCACCGACAGGTCGCTACTGGCCCGCAGGACCCAGGGACGGATGTCGCTTTCGTTCCCGTTTACGCTTATGTGTAGATGGTCAACGTCGGCGGGTACATCAAAAAATAAGACCGCTACATCGTTTTTGCGGGTCGTATCGACGGCTTCATGGAACAAAACGCGCTGGCAATCACTGGAGGCACCCGGAATCAGACCGCCCTCAGCGTCTAACGGGGTCACGCAAACCTGAACATCACCAGCGCCGTTTGCGAATGTATCCTGCTCCGAACAGAACGGCAAAGCCCCAGAATTGATGAAGTTCGGCGCATCAATCGTGCGTGGCGGGCTATCTGCAACCAGGGGTCGTGGTATAACCCGTATGCTCCCAGGGATGGGACGGTAGGAGACGCAGCGTTGTTCAGGACTCTCTTCAACATCAAGGACGGTCCACCAGTTGATCTCGGTCGTCTCAAAGCGCTCGGTCTCCATCATCACAACGACACGCCGCTCAGGCCCGGTTGGCGTCTGGGCCAGGTTCGCCTGCGGCGCCGGTGTTGTCGCTGATGGACGTGGCTGCCTGGCGATTTTGGCAAAGGCATCGGCAAATGCTTGCAGCGTATCCGGGAGCGGCCAGATGAAGTCGTTGCTGTAGCCGCCACTCCCCATCACATCGTAGGTTTTAGGGGCGTACTTATCCCACCACCACTGGCCGGGCAACGGAGTATGACTGATCCGCGAGTTTCCTGGAAAGTTAAACTTCACGTTGCTGGTGCTGTTCTGATGCATAAAGAGCGTGTACCCTTCGACTGGTCGGCCATGGGGTGGGTATGCATCATACTGTTCCTTCCACAGATTGAGCCCGATGGCATGGCCCATCTCGTGGAATATGGCATCAGTTTTGCTCTCATCCACCAGGATAACCCCACGACGACCGGTCAAGTAAGCACCGTCAGCGCCACCCAGGGAACCTTCTGGCAACACACCAATCACAAAATCCATTAACTTGCCCTTCGGATTATCCTCTGGGTGATACATATGATAAACCCGGTACAGTGCCAGGGATGTTGCCACCTTATTGGCGAAGACAAAGACAGGAAGATACGCGTCCGTAAAGGATGGCGAAAAGGAGGTCAAGCTGATCTGCATCTGCGCAGGCGTAATCGGCAGCATGGCCGGAGTCACGGTACGAAGCGTGGCCATCGCATCTGCCACATTCGGAGTCTTTCCATTGACAGTGACTGGTACAACGTGAAAGCCGATTGGCCCTGCTGTCGAACGCAGAGGCACTTCGAGTTCGAGCAGTTTTTGCTTTTCCCCGCTCTGTATTGGGTCGTTGTAGCCGCTCACACCGCGTGTATCCAACCAGAGCACCAGGCTGGCAGTGTCGCCAGTAGTGACGGGCGGGAGAATGAAATTCAGCGTGCTACGGCCGGAGAGATGCTTGATATTGAGGCCTTCAGCAATATCGCGTTTCAGGGTTGGGTTTGGTCCCCGGGTCGAGTTGACTCGCGTTCCGTTCCACTCAATCCAGACCTCGGCATCATCAACACGTTTGTGCGATGTAACAAGATCAAGTGTGAACAGGCTCTCAGTATTACTCATAATACTGGTAGTGGGAGCATCACTGATGACGTACTGGCCGAACCGCCAGCCGTTGACCCAGAAGCGCGGAAAGATGCGGCTGTCGTCCAACTGTTCGCCGGTTTTTAACGGTTTCTCGATGGTGAGATTAAAGTTGTCTCTACGGATCTCTGCACCGCGATCGAGCCATCGTTTCAGGGTGATATTGGGGTCGTCTGCGAACGGGTCGTCTGCGAACGGGTCGTCCGGATTGGGATCAGATGGATCCAGCGGATCGGCATAACGTACATAGACCGGTCGAGAGTCGCCATAATAATTGGCACCGATAGCAACCGTTGGAGCTTTGAGGCAAAGGTCACTTTCCGCGTGGATCGCAGTTTCGCCCAGAAAGCTGTTATCCTCGATGGTTGGCGCGAGGCCATTGTCCTGACACCAGCTATCCTTATGGGAGGGATCAATGCTTCCTATTCCGGCCATGTTACTCAGATCCAGAGAGCCAAGAAAGAGGTTATTCTGAAAGACTGCTGCGTTGCGTACACGAAGCTCTGCACCCCCGATGACGTTGTCGGTAAAGAGAAGCGACTCGGATGGGCTGCCAATGGTTACCCCCCCGCGGAAGAACGATCCGATGATCTCGGTTTCAGCCATCGCATGCAACAACAAGTTCGTTATAGCATAATTAGGAATGTACTCATTAAAAACGACGTTGGTGAATGTTGCTTTACCGTTACCATTCAGGATCAGATTACTCATTTGTAGGCTGCTGTTACTAACATCCAGGATAGCACTGGCCTCTATGTTGATAGTAACATCTTTGGGGAAGGGAGAATTAACGATATCTTCAATGCCACTAATATACAGTAAAGCATTATCTCCTATATTGATGGTACTATACCCAAAGATCAAGGGGCTGTCGCTGATATCCATGATAGCACTGTCTGCTATGTTGATGGTACCGAGTTTCAGACCTTCGATATTGCTTATTTGATACTTTCCATGTATGCTAGCGGATAATGTAATCGCTTTACTGTCTGCCAGGGTAGCGTTACCAACGTTATTATTGAGCGTAACATTGTCTGCTCTGTGCATGCTGAAATTGGTACTACGGTTTAACTGGCTGATTTCTACCTGATTGACGTCCGCTACCGTAACCTGATCAGCAGTGACGATATCGACACTTGCCTGGCTCATGTTCTGGAGCGTAACATTATTGGATTCAACCCTGATGCTTGCCTGGCTCATGTGCTGGAGCACAACATCATCGGCGGTAATCCTGATGTTTGCCTTGCTTATGTTCTGGAGCAGAACATCATTGACATCAACCGTGAGCGTAACGTGCTCGCTCTGCTGGACCGATGAGCCGGCACTGCCCTCCATAAAAGCCAGTTCAACGTGTTCGAGATTGCTAAAGGTATATGGTCTGAAAAGGGTTATCTTTGCCGGACTGACGTCCTCTATCGTAATATTATCGGTTTTAACCGTGAGGGTAACATCCTGGCCCTGCTGGATCGATGAACCGTCACTACCGTCCATAAAAGCTAGATCAACGTGTTTCAGATTGCTAAAGCTATGTGGTTTAAAAAGATTGAAAGTGGCGTGAGATGCACGAGTGGATGAATCAAGGATAAGTTGACCATAAACATCGATTGTACACCTTTCTCGTCCGTTAATCGTCGCACCACTGACGTCCAGATTGATTCCATCCGGCACCGTAACACCTCTGATAGGTCCATTTGTGTCGGCACCACCGGGATCTTCGCATAGCAGGTCACCGTTCAGCTTCTCATCAAACAGCAGCGTCCCGCCGAAAAAGTGGCCGTTGACAGACATATTATCACGGACAGTGACGACAGACATTTCTGGATCTTGATCGGGAACAGGTATATATTCAACAATACGATAGGTGTATACATCATCCGGACTCAGGTTCGTATGGTGGTATGTGCCACTCGTGTCGTTCGTTCCAAAATCAACCAGCGTCGTGGAATGACCATCCACCACTACTTCCAGATGTCCCCAACAGCTTTGGAAATTGCTGCACGGGTGATAGCTGTAACTCAGGTGAATGTTATCTGGACCAACGTAACTGATATTCACGCTGCCACCGGCATACGTGGTGGTAGAATGGGTCAGGGCAAGCAACAGGAGAAGACCGATACCAAGCGGAAGAATGACCTTACGGGAAACAATAGCATGCGTCATGAGACTCAACTTTCTACTTCATTGTAGCGATGGCATGGTACAGGTACAAAGCGGATAGAACCATACCGAATGAGCGCAGTATATACCACTATTGGTAGTGTACACCCGTCTCTTTCTTTTGTCAAGGTGGTAAGATTGTCGGTGAGAATCGCTGAATGTTGGTTTTTCTTGTAAAGAACACGTTTTATTTGCGTGTGCGGGTTGCTGGCCGGTTCTGCTTCGCTGTGCAAAGCAGGATTCGGCGCAGCACACTGCTGGGAATGCAGAACACGCTAATCACGGTAGGGATCAACCACATCTTCGCCAGCCATGGCGACGCCAAGCGGGCGTAGCGTATGCAGCACACGAATGCTGCCCGCATGATGTTTGAGCACATCTGGTAGGCGCCGGTAGACGTGGGGACTTTCATCGGTGCTGCCGCCGCGCAGTTCGACCCCTTCGCGTTGCAGCCAATCACGCATCATCTGCGGAGTGACCTCGCCACCGCTGGTTTGCAGTACGCGTTTGCCCTTCTGGCGCACCCAGCGGCGGCGGCCAGCGGCACGGGTGCGGCTCATCACGCGCCCCGCGCCGTGGATGGTGCTGTAGAGTGCCTGCCGCGATTCGTCGCTTTCGATGCCTTCCAGAATGACACTGATATCGCCCATCGAGCCGCCGACAAAGCCGCGCTGGCCGGGCCATGCGGGGGTGGCGCCTTTGCGTATCACGATCAGCTGTTCGCCGTGGTGTTGCTCTTGCCAGGCGTAGTTATGATGGTTATGCACCTCATCGGTCGCTCTGGCCCGCAACAGGCGCAACACGTGCTGCACCACAATATCACGGCCCGCGTAGGCATAGCGCCCGGCCAGCTGCATCGCGTGCCAGTACGCTTGCCCTATCGTGCTCTGCAATGCAAAGACTGTCGCGGGTGCATCCATTGACTCACGCGGAGGGCGCTCATCAAAAGCACGTCCAGCCGCCAGATTGAGAAACCCGGTGGCAATGCGATGGCCCAGGCCACGGCTGCCAAAATGCACCCCAATCCAGACCCAGCCGGCTTCATCTGCAAAGATATCGACATAATGATTGCCGCTGCCAACCGTGCCCAGTTGCTCACGGGCCATTGATTTGAGCGGGGCAAGGTGGCGAATATCGCGCCAGACGGGGTCATCAAAAAGCTCGTGATCGGTGGCTTTGCCGCTGGTTTGACCAATGCCAAAGACGACCGTGCGCCAGATATCATCCATCACCCGTTTGATCTGCGGTTTCAGGTCACTGGCCCGAATGTTGGTGCGTACCGCCTTGTTGCCACAACTAATGTCATAGCCGACGCCGCTGGGCGAGATAGCATTGCGATAGGCCAGCACACCGCCGATGGGCATCGAGTAGCCTTTGTGGTTATCGGCCATCAGGGCCGCCGCAACCACGCGCGAGTCGGCGGCGGATTGCTGAATCTGGCGCATCGTGTCGCTGTCGGTTTCGCCAAAGACATGGATTGGTACGGTCATTGATTGCTTTTCTGCTCACGGTATGCGGATACGTATGGGCACTGCTCATGCATGTTCGTTGGGCAATTCCAACAGATTGTTCGGTATGTTTCTATGATATCATGGGTAACGGAGCTGGCGCCATGGAGTATGAACCGGTGGGCATTACAAAACGGGCCTGGCACACGCACCAGACCCGTTCAGGAGCAATGACCGAAGCAGAACGAATTAGCTGAGGCCGCTGTTCACGTTGTTGAAGACTTCACTGACTTTGCCACCGAGCAGGGTCAGAATACCGATAACAACGATAGCGATGAGTACCAGGATAAGCGCGTACTCTACCAGACCCTGGCCTTCTTCTTTAGCGAAAAAACTGCGAAGCATGGTGAACTTCCTTTCTGAACAATAAGTGCAACACAAAATGATTACGTTTGTATGATACACCCTGGAGGGCAAGATGACAATAGGGCATTGGTCCCGTTCTGGCATGACCCATTTGGTTGATCGCCAACCGGTACAAGAATCCAATCCAGATCACCACTGGCTATCAGTGCAGCGCAACGCGGAGCGGCGCAGCACGCTGCGCCAGGCACACCAGGAAGAACAACAACAGGAAACTGGGAGGGCAATATTGGGCATCAGGAGTGAACCATGGATTTGCTAATAGATGCGGTTGGCCGCACACTCAACATAACGCAACCACCGCGACGTCTGATCTCGCTGGTGCCCAGCCTGACCGAGTGGCTTGTTGCCATTGGTGCTGGCGAGCGTCTGGTCGGCGTTACTGATTTTTGCACCGAACCGGCCCAGGTAGTGGGGCAATTAGAGCGTATTGGCGGCACCAAAAACCCAGACCGCCAGCACATCATCGAGCTCCAGCCAGACCTGGTGCTGGCCTCACGCGAGGAAAACCGACTGCGCGATGTCAATATGCTTGAGGATGCCGGCATTGCGGTGTATGTGACCGATATTTGCTCGCTGGCTGATGTAAACCGCCAACTGAGCGATTTGACACAGTTACTCGGCGGAAAAGGCCATGCAGCGCCATTCTTGCAACGCTTGCATGCAGCGCTGGCAGGGGCCGAGGCGATGCTCCTCCAACGACGGCGCTATCGCGTGCTTACCTGCATCTGGCGCGACCCGTGGATGGCGATTGGCCGCGATACCTATGCGCATGATCTGTTGCGGCTCTGCGGTGGCGATAATATCGCCCTTGCGTTTGATGGGCGCTACCCACGTCAGCCGCTGGAAGCGCTGATGCACACGGACCCGGAGGTGATTTTGCTGCCGGATGAGCCGTTTTGCTTTACCGCCGCTGATCGCGCAGCGTTTGAACCATTTGCCGATGTGTCTGCCGTTCGCAATGGTCAGATTCATCTGTGCGATGGCAAATTGCTGCTATGGTATGGTGAGCGCAGCATTGCCGCGTTGCAACAGGGCAGCCGCTGGTTCACGGGTGATACCTAATGGCTTAGCATCGATATGACACGTAGGTGCGGCCACGTAGGGGCATCAGCGTGCTGTGCCCAACGGCGGCACAACCGCACGCACGTCAAGCACGCACGTCAAGCACGCACGTATCATCCCAAATTCAGGCGATCACTGGTATGCGCTTTGATACGACGCGGAGCGCCTCGTTGCCGCTTTGCGTGCGGCGTTGCAAGCCGCATCGACGGCGCTCACCTGGAGCGGTTGCGCAGCGGCACGCCGCACTGGCACGCCGCACTCTGCAAGTTCGCGACCCGCGTCCGACCCGTTGCGGTCGTCCCGACCGCCGTGCGGCTACAAGCCGCACCTACATCGCTTTGCGCTCCAACGCTCAGATCGCTCCAACGCTCCAACGCTTCGTACCGCGTTGCGTTCATCCATGGCGCAATGCCTTCACGGATCAGACGTCGGTGCGGCTTGCAGCCGCACGCACTATCATACCAAATTCGTGTGATCGATATGAAACGTAGCTGCGGCTTGTAGCCTCGCGGAGTAAGGGGGCCCCCGCGCTGCGCCCCCTACAAAGCAGGCGATCCGTGTTCGATCAAAGCGCATACCAGTGATCACCCG
>JAAURD010000202.1 GCA_012034075.1 Chloroflexaceae bacterium
CGTTCGGTCGGCATGGCCCGCAGTCGGCTGCGGGCGGCGTGCTGGGGCCTATGCGGGTCCCACGCTGCACCCCTACAGAGGGCGTATCTTCAGCCGGCGGGAGTGCTTCAACTGCGCTGGACTGTGTATCGGCTGCTGCCGCTCGATCCAGAACAATCCAGCCCTGTTGCAGCGCATACATACTGGCCTCGGTGCGCGAAGCTACACCCATCTTCTCAAAAATATTACGCATATGGACCTTGACCGTATGCACACTGATATGCAACTGGTTAGCGATCTGTTGATTGGTGGCGCCAGTGGCAACCAGTTCCAATATCTCACGTTCGCGTTCGCTTACGGGCGGACCAGGTTCGCTGGTCATGGATGCTCTCCCTTTATCTCTGTTACAACTGGCGCTGGACTGCCAGAATGATGACCCCATCCTGCTCATAGACGGGTGTAAAACGTAGATTGGAGGTGTTCTGTTCGGTGAACATAGCGATAGGCAAGGTCTTGCGTTCAGGCTCGCCGGCGCCGCCGGCTGATGCAAATAGATATGGGTAATCTGTTCGCGTTCAATCAGATCGTAGATCTGCTGCTCCTGACCAGGTTCAAAGTCGGCGACAACCTCGCTGCGGGCCTGAACTTCGGCCCAGTACGATGACGAACCATAGGGATAGAGCGCCGGTGGCGTCGTGGTCCAGCGATCAGCCAGCGACAGCAACCAGTAGCCCCCATCGGTGCCACGATCAACCTCGGCAAACCAGGGTGTTGCGTTGATGGAGAAAACGCGCATCGGCGGCGGTGTGCTGAGCTACCCAGTCTATCGCCGCCATATCGGCCGGTGTTGCCAATATGGTACTCTGATTGACGACCGTGCGCAAGTTCCAGCTGCCCCAGAGGGCCAGCAGCACGGGTACCGTAATTGCACCCGCAAGCAGCAGCGGTTGCCAACGTTGCGGCCAGCGGGCCTGCAACCAGCACCAGAGCAGCCAGGCGCCGCTGCCAATGAGCAAACTGAAGGGCAGAAAGAGGCTGATCACTACAATTTCATTGGTAATCAGCCAGATATACGGAATATTCCAGCCCATGGGGTTGAGCATGACCCAGGGATTGAGCAGCAGCAAGAGCACACCCGCCCCTATTGCACCGACACGTACAAGCGACCAGTGGTTTTGCAACACGCCCCAGAGCAAGCATGCGGCGCCGGCCATGGGCAAAAGATACCAGGCCAGCCAGAGATTGGCCATCACGACCAGGGCAGTTGTCCAGCCAACCACCAGCACGGTGGCACGCGAGCGTACCCAGAGGCCGCAGAAGGCTGCCAGCAACGCGAGCGCGACCAGCCAGTAGTTCTGCTGCACCCAGAGCAGTCCTTCATTGAGTGCATTAAAGCGACCACCACCCACCAGACCTTTGGGATCACTCATCGCGACCAAACGTTCAAGCACAATCACGGTAATCCAGGGAAATGCCAGGCCCAACCCGAGCGCCCCCAGCGCAACGGCCTGGATGAGCCGTGAACGCCAGGCAGCCAGCGGTGTGCTGAGCAGCCAGAGCACGACGATCAGGAAGAGCAGTGCCAGGCCAAAGAAGAGTACTCGAAAGTGAACCATGCTCAACCCGGCGCAGAGCACCGCTGTGCTGAGCAACCAGCGCCACGAGCCAGATTGCAGCCACTGATGGCATGCAATCGCCAGCGGCGGAATGAGCAGCAGACCGGTGAGTTGGGTGTAGCGGCCCCAGCTCACATAGTACGCTGGCATAAACGAGATCAGGCCGACGACCAGCGCGGCAATGATACCAGGCAGCGGCCGCCGCCAGAGGTAGCTCGCCAGTGCGGCACAGGTCAGCGTATGCAGCGCGTTGAGGATCTGCCCCAGCCAGAGCATGAGCTGCGGCAAGGAGAGCGCCGAGAGCTGCCAGAGCGTAGCGGCAAAGACATGATAACCCCAGTGGTAAGCCAGATTGGTCACTTGCAGATACGGCAGCAGCGAATAGGGCACCTGACCGGTCTCGGCCGCGACCCGGATCAACAAGGCATGATGAACCGGATCGACCCAGGGCGGCAAGATCAAATGGGCAATCTGCACAAAGCGTGTCCACAGGGTGAGCGTGATGATACCGAGCAGGCCGCTCCAGGCCCACAGACGCCGATGATCGAGCGCATTGCGCGTTCTAGGCTGCTGGCGCAGGTCGAACCAGACGGCGATGACCAGCGCCAGCAGCAGCAGCAGCAGCAGACCAGTCAGCACCGTGCTGCTCAAACGCAGGCCCATGAGTGTGGTCCACTGGTAGAGCAGCACAATCAGGCTCAGGCTCAGGCCCAGCCAGAGCACGGGCCGCACAAAGATTGGTAACGACTGGTTGGCCGGCATCCAACGTTCAAGCAGATACCCTGGGCCAAACAGGGCGGCACTCAAAACAACCAGGAAGCGACCAGTCGCGCCGCTGATCCAGGCGACCGCCAGACAGCAGCATACAACAACCAGAAGGCGTAAAACTTGCTTCATACCATGTGTAAGTATAGCATTAGTCGGACCATGCCGGTCCGGCTTGTTCGCTGTATTCAACGTTCAGATTGTGGTAAGATAGACAGAGGGCAATGTTTGTAAAAAGAGACTGGAGATGAAAAATGACCCAAGAAACAACGACGGTTTTTCCTGACTTACACGACTATCGTTATGCTAATCTCATCACCTTTCGCAAGAGTGGCGAGGAAGTGCCAACCACGATTTGGTTTGCGATTGAAGATGGCAAGCTCTATGTTACAACTGGGGCCAAATCAGGCAAAGTCAAGCGCATTCGCAACAATGCGCATGTACTGCTAGAGGCCAGTACCATGCAGGGCAAGACGCTTGGCCCACGGGTAACGGCCCATGCACGGGTGATGTCGGCAGATGAAGAAATTGCCGCCAAAATTGCGCTCAACCGAAAATATGGACTGGTCAAGTCGGCATTTGACTTTTTTATGGCTTTGACCGGACAGGATCGTGAAAACGTCTATCTGGAGATTGTCCCGGCCTGATCCGGTGAGTGTGCTGCTCGTAGACAGGACAGGTTTGTTCCTGGTGAAGTGCTGTAGTCATCAGCACTTCACCGGCTCTTTTTTGTTTCGTGTTTATGCATACAGCGATCAAACGATGAGCAGATGCATAGGTTAGGTGCAACCTGTTGATGGCGTGTTCCCCCAAGCCAGCATGAATCACCCACAGCGCGGGTGCGATAAACCAGGAGTACGGCTGACTGTGCTGGTTGGTTGTGTGCTCCTGCTCCTCATAGGCATGCTCATGCCATGGTTGCGCTGGTCACTGGTGCTCGATATTGGTGCTGAAGGGCCATTGCTCGCGCACGCCCAGACTCGCACGGTAACTGATTTGCTGGGGTTTGGGCCGGCCGAGCAAGCGCAAGATGGGAGCGCCCGCATGTTTCGTTGGACCACGGAAGAAGTGGCGACGCTGACGTTTCCGGCGGCCCAGCGCATGCAGCCGCTGCTGCTCAATTTGACCCTGTGTGGTTGCCGCTTTGATGCTCACACGACGGTCACACCGGTGCAGGTAACCGTGAATGGGGTGTGGGGGGCCACGCTCAACGCCACTGACCAGTGGCAGCATGCTGTGTTGGCCCTGCCACCAGACATGCCTCACGCGGATGCCAGTGTGCAGATTGCCCTGCATGCACCGTTGCGCACCACCGCCGAAGGACGCCAGCTTGGCATTGCGCTGGATCAGATCGCGCTGCGCCAGGTCCAGCCGGTCGCGCGCTGCCGACCCGCTCAGCAGCACGCTGATGCTGGCCGCGCTGGTTGTGCTGGCGTTCAGCCAACGCTCCACTATCCGGGCAATCAGCATGATGCTCCTGCTCATGGGCAGCTGGTGGCTGTTGCATACCCTTTATCAGCCGCAGTTGCTGCCACGTGCGGTGCTGGCGAGTGTGCTGGTGCTCGGTATGCTAGCGCTGTGGTGGCTGCAACCGCAGGATGACGGGCCATGGTTGCTGCTGGTCTTACCGCCGCTGCTGGCGCTCTGGCTGGTGCTGACACCGCAGCTGTTGGGTAGCTGGGTGCTGGATGATGCGTTTATCTCGTTTCGGTATGCCCACCAGTGGCTCCAGGGCCACGGCCTCGTCTTTAATCCAGGTGATCGGGTGGAAGGCTATACCAACTTTCTGTGGGTTCTGTTCAGTGCCCTGGTACTGGCCGCTGGCGCCGACCCGGTGCTGGTCAGCCAGCTGACCACGCTGGTGCTGGCGTTTGCGCTGCTTGGTCTGACGGTGCTGATCGCCAGCCGGCTGGTATCTGCCAGCTGGGCCTGGGCCGCCGCTGTGCTGCTCGCCATGAGCAGCTCGTTTCTGCTCTACACCAGCCGTGGCAGTGGCATGGAGACGGCACTCTTTACGGCACTGCTGCTGACCAGCGTGTTGTTCTTGTTGCAGCAACGCTGGTTGCTGGCCGGCGGGTTCACCGCCATCACGCTGTTGACCCGCCCGGATGCGGCGCTGTTAGCCCTGGCGGGTGGCGCCTATGCGCTTATGCAGGGGCAAGCGCAACGTCCATACGGCTCGGGGTTGAGCACTGAAACGTACTGGAACGCGGCGTTGCGCTATACTGGCGCTTGCTTGCTGCTGTACGGGCCCTATTTTGCCTGGCGCTGGAGCTATTATGGCGAGTTGCTGCCCAATACCTTTTATGCCAAGGTGGGCAGCAGCACGGCTCAGGTTGCCCGTGGCTGGCACTATCTGCTCACGGCGGGTGGGACCGATGTGCTGCTCTTTAGCGGCTGGCTTGCCCTGTTGCTGGGCAGTGTGCTCTGGTGGCGGGCGGCCGCTCAGCCGCGCTGGGCCGATATGGCCCTGATCGGTGGGCTGATTGGTCTGTTCAGCCTCTATACCATAGCGGTTGGCGGCGACTGGATGCCCGGCTTTCGCTTTGGTCTGCCGATCTTGCCGTTGCTGGCGATAACGACGGTCTGGGCGCTGGCCGGGGCCGCCCAATCCTGGCAACAGCTTACCCAGCCAGGCAGCTGGCTCTGGCACAGCGGCTTGCTCGCTACCGTTCTGGTCACTGCTGGGATGATGCTGTTGCTGGTGGTGCGCCTTGAGTCGACCAGCAGCTATCAGCCGGATTCGGCCGTGCTGTATGAACGCTCGCTGGTGGCCCGCTACCGCGAGGCCGGCTCCTGGATCGATGAACATACCGCGCCGGATACGGTGATTGTGGCAGCTGCGGTGGGCGCCCTGGCCTATTATGCCGACCGCCATACAATTGATCTGCTGGGCTTAAATGATGCGCATATTGCGCATCAGCCAGCCAACACCCTGGGCCAGGGCAAAGCCGGCCACGAGAAGACCGATGTGGATTATGTACTGGCCCAGCGACCGCATATTATTCCGCGTTTTGCGGTGCCCTATGTCTGGGATCATCCGGACTTCCGCGCTAACTACCGCCTGGAAAAGGTACGCGGGGCTGATGGCTGGACGATCAAGCTGTATGTGCGGCGTGATCTGGCGCCCCTGGATGAGGGCATATGAAACGTAGCATGCAATGGGTTGCGCACAACCCGCTGCTGGTCGTGATGCTGCTGGCAGCCGGTGGCCTCCGTCTGGCGTTTGCGCTGTTGCCGCTGGACCTGCTACTGCGCTTGCTGGAGGACGATGCCTGGATGGTGACCGCCATTGCGCGGCACTGGGCGCTGGGCCATGGCATCACCGCTGATGGCATGCATCCAACCAATGGCTTTCATCCGCTCTATCCGCTCACCCTGGGGGCGCTGCCCTATCTCATCTGGCCGGACCAGCTCGATCTCGGCTTTCGCCTGAACCTGCTGATCTGTGCGGTGCTGGGGACGCTGGCACTGCTGCCAACCTATGCCCTGCTGCGCCTCGTCGCCAGTCGCCCGCTCGCTCTGGCCGGCCTGGCCTGCTGGCGCTCAATCCGCTGCTGATCCAGGTGAGCGTCAATGCCATGGAGACATCGCTGGCCTTGCTGCTGCTGGCAGTGCTCTGGTGGTACGCCCTGGCCTATCCCCCGGCCAGCCTGCGTGGGCCGCCCTGCTCGGTCTGCTGGCAGCGCTGGCCGGTCTGGCCCGCCTTGATACCCTGGTCGCAGCAGGTTGGCTGGGCCTGGCGTTGCTCTGGGGGGAGTTGGCACGGCGGCGCTGGCCTGCTTCTACGCTGACCTATGGGCTGGTGCTGGCGGCCCTGCTCCTGCCCTATATTGCCCGCAATCTGCTGGTCTTCGGTCACTTTACGCCAAGCAGCGGGCGGGCACTGGCCTATATGCATAGTGGTCTGGAATCGTTTGCCCTGACCAGCGGTCTGCAACTGATCGCCTATCAACCGGCGCTGGACCTGACCTGGGCGCCGGCCGGGTTGTTGCTGCTCGCTCTGCTGCTGCTGCTGGCGCTCGCCTGGTCGTTGCCGCGCCAACGGCAAACCCAGCTCTTGCCGCTGGTGCTCTACGCGCTCACATTGACTGGGTACTATGCCTATTTGCAGCAGCAGGGCCGGCCGCGCTACTACACCGGCGTCGCGCTGGTCGTCGTGTTGCTGGTCTGTGCCTGGTGTGCGCACGTAGGGTCACGCTGGCTAAAACGCCCCTGGCGCCAGACACTCGTGCCGCTGCTCACGGTGCTCATCATCGGGTTTAACACGTTGGTCTTTACCTGGCAAAGCTCAATCCAGCTGTATGCGCCCTACCAGGCCCAGCCGGCTATGTACCAGGCGGCTCGCTGGATTGCCCAGAACCTGCCGCCGGATGCGATGCTGGCGGCGCAAAACTCGGGTATCTTTCAGTATTACAGCGAGCGCACCGTGCTCAATATCGATGGCAAACTGAACCATGAGATCATTCCGGTGCTTGAGCAACGCCAACTCGACCGCTATCTGCGTGAGCGGGGCGTGACATATATTGTGGACCTGGCCGGCGTGGGGCGCTATATTGAGCGTTACAGTGCCGCGTTGAGTGATGCACCACCACGCTATGAGCTGTCGCTCGGGCAGCGGCTGGCGATCTATGGACAGATGGTGGCGGCACGGCTGGGTCTGGCGCCGCCGCTGGTTGCAGCCGATGCAACCGTGCAGGTACACAGGCCCTTTGATGAACTGGCGGTGGTGGTGCAGACCTTTCCTTTTGCCGCCGATGCGACCCGCGCGGTGGTGATCTACCAGCTGCGCCCAACGTTTGGGGGTCGCCCATGAGGCTGCACGTGCGGATCCTCTGGTTGCTGCCACTCATCGCCTTTGGGCTGGTGTTGCTGCTCAACCTGCTGCCCCGCCCGACGTTGGTATCACCATGGGTCAGGAGCAGGGCCTGAATGCCTATGGGCAGGGCGAGCACCTGTACAACTTCTTTGGCTGGGGCAACCCCGGCACCGAACAGGGCCAGTCGGCGCGGCGCATGCAGCCCCGCGCCAGCCTGATGCTGCCGCACGCCATGCATCTGGGTGACCAACTCACGCTGGCGATCACGATGTGTGGCTGTGGCAGTACCGAGCCGGTGCGCCTGGGCATCAATGGGCACTGGCACGAGATTGCATTGACTGAGACCTGGCAGACCACCCGGCTCTCTGTGCCGACCACACCAACGATGTATGAGCGGTCAATCTACATCGAATGGCAGAGCAAGGCTGCACCCCGCCCGCTCGTCCATGCCGTCGTGCTGGAGGCGCATCGCGCCCATGGCTGGCTGAGCAGCGCCCTGGTCGCAGCGCTGACCATACTTGGTGTCTTACTGCTGGGCCGTGCGCAACCGTTCGCTCATCGGCTGAGTTGGTCACTGGTGCTGCTGGTCAGTTTGCTGCTCGGTAGCTGGTGGTACGCCCCGCAGTTGCTGCCACCAACCGCCCTGATGGCGCTGGCCGCGCTGGCTGCGCTGGCACTCACTGCTACGGTAGCTCCGCTGTGGCAGCGCATTTGCCTCTGGCTGCTGTGCCTGTGGTTGCTGGCCCTGCCCCAGTTACTGGGCACATGGGTGCTGGATGATGCGTTTATCTCCTTTCGTTACGCCAAAAACTTAATCGAAGGTGGCGGCTTTACCTTTAACCCCGGTGGTGAGCTGGTCGAGGGCTATACCAACTTTCTCTGGACCATCATTATGGCCGCTGCGCTGGCGGTGGGTTTGGAACCGGTGATGACCGCACAGTGGCTCTGTAGCGGCATCGCCATCACCACGCTGCTCGTGAGCTATCACCTGGCACGGGCATGGTGGCCGAACCGCCCATGGGTGCTGTTGCCACCGCTGATACTGGCCTTCAATCCCTCGTTTTTGCTCTACACCGCCCGTGGCAGTGGCATGGAAACGGCGCTGGTAACGCTCCTGTCGCTGCTGGCGCTATGGGCGCTCTGGCGTCCCTCGACCCGCGGCCCCTCTTAACCCCTCACCCGCGGCCCCTCTTAACCCCTCAC
>JAAURD010000203.1 GCA_012034075.1 Chloroflexaceae bacterium
CGACAGCACCGGTGTCAGCCTGACGCAGGGCCTGCAGCAGACCAGCGACCCGGTGCTACGAGTGACATTGCTGCTCGATGATGCCGACCAGGCCAATGGCGTTACGATAGCAGCGCTGCAAGCGGTGAACGACCAGTGGCAGCCGCTCACGTTCACCCAGCAGAGCAGCGATGGCAACCGCGAAGTCTGGGAGGCGGTGCTCCAGCCCGTCGCGGATCTAGGCTTCCTGATCCAGGTATTCGATAGTGCCGGCAATATGACGTTCTACCATGGCAAGGGCACGTTCAATGTCACGGTCGATCCGCCGGTGGAACGGCTTTATCTGCCGCTGGTGCGGCGGTAGGTGGTAGCCCCTTATCCATATCGTCGTTTGTTGCACAGCTGGTCGGCGCGTCAGGGACAGTCCGGTGCTGCCAGGCCAGGAGCCGGTCTGGACATTCCCGACCCGTTCTGGTCGGGTTACACGGGTAGCAGTTGGGGGTTGCTCGGCGGGGCGCATGCGTGCGGCCAGCGGCGCGTGCGACTGTAAAACGTCTTTATAGGGCTGGTAGGTGGAAGAAGAGGTTGTTATGAGGGATGGTATTGCTCATTATTTCGGATTGGTGGCACGGGTGAGGAGTTCGGCAATATCGTAGTTGACGCTGGTGATACCAAATTCTGGTCGCTGGTTGAAGGGTTGCGTGATATAGGCCACGCGGTAGTGTTCCTGATCGGTAAAGAGGACGAGGGCGAGAAGGTAATCGGTTGGCTTATTGAGCGAGTATAAGATTTCGTTGTGGGTTACCGTAATCGTCGTAGCATCGGCGGCGCGGCCTTTGACTTCGATAAAGCGGAGTCGGCCGGAGTGGGGATCGCGGCTTTCGATGTCGTAGCCCAGATGCTCAAACTCGCGGTCGATCGGTTCAAAGCCGTGTTTGCGCTCAATTTCCATGACGATGGCGCGGGCGCGGGCGGCAATCGCCTGGGTATCGTGGTCGGGCGTGGGTGCGGGCTGATTGTTAAGACGAGCGAGCAGTCCAGCGGGCAGCACCAGCAGGCCACCCATCACTACGGGGGGCAAGGCGGCCATCTGTTCTTGACGGTCCAGTTCGGCGATGCGCTGTTTCAAGCGGTGTTCCAGATTATCGGCGCGGCGGCGGGCCTCTTGCCAGTTGAGGCGAGCATTGGTTTTGCCGGCCTGCTGGTCATGCTTCAAATCTTCGGCGCGGCGGTCCCAGTAGGTAATCTCTTTGGTCAGGCGATCTTTGACGGCAGCGCGGGTGCGGGCAATCCAGGCCAGGCGTCGGTCGCGGACCTCATGCACATGTTCGGGCACAACGGTTTGTACGGCATGGCTGAGCACGCGCTGTTCAAGGTCACGCGTCATCCAGCGGCATTCGGGCGCTCAAGGAACTGGGGCAGATCAAGCTCGCCGGGCTGGAGTGGGCGGTAATCGAGATAGGGCGCATAGTGCAGGCTGCGGGTCGTTCCATCGGCATGCAGTTCAACATAGAGCATGCGCTTTGAGATGACATGGCGTGGGTTATGACTGGTACTGCCGGCATCTTGAATGGCGTGTTCCAGGTAGAAGAGGACGCGTGGCGCCAGACCACGGTCACGTTCATCCACGAGCACGCTACCCTGGCGCAGCACATCGCGGTGGCGTTCGAGCAGCAGATCGAGCGTGGCATCGAGCAGGGGGTGGCCGGGAGAGAGAAAGGTCGCGGTGGGGTGGCCCGGCTGGCCCGGCAGCTGCTTTTCAAAGGCGATGCGTTCATAGCGCTTCTGCACTGCATCGCCTCGACTGATAAGGGAATCGCGCTGGCGCAGGGGGGCGGGTACATGGGTGATTTCATAGCGGCGGGGTTCACGCTGGCGGATGGTACCGCCCAGATGCTGAAAGGCTTCAAGAAAGAATGATTCAATATAGTGGGGTTGGAGGCGGCGAGCTTCGGCACGTTCCATATCTGCGCGTACACGGGCGACCTGACTGGCATCCATGGCATCGTGGGCGAGGGCGTGCTCTTCGAGCAGGGTTTGCAGATGCTCAGGGTTGACGACGTTTTCGATCACACGGGTGAGTCGCGCCTGTACTTCGGGGCGCTCACCATAGCGGATGGCCTCGATCAAGAGATCGCGGAGGGGTTTGCCATCAAACTGGAGTTTGCCCAGCACATCAAATATCTGGCCGCCGAGGGCGTGGCGGGTGCGGTCAAGCTTTTCGAGCAGGGTCTGGTAGACATCGCCTTCGCGGGTCTGGTGGGCGACGAGGTTCCACAGATGGCAGACTTCGGTCTGGCCGATCCGGTGAATGCGGCCAAAGCGCTGTTCGAGGCGGTTGGGGTTCCAGGGGAGGTCATAGTTCACCATGAGGTGGGCGCGTTGGAGGTTAATCCCCTCACCGGCCGCGTCGGTAGCAATCAGCACCAGCACGGTGGGGTCCTCGCGGAAGGCTTCCTGGGTTGCGCGGCGTTCTTCGCGGCGCATGCTGCCATGAATCGTGACGACGGCTTCGGGGCGACCGAGGAGGGTGCTGACACGTCGTGCCAGGTAGTACAAGGTATCGCGGTGCTCGGTAAAGATGACCAGTTTTTGATGGGGCGAAGCGACTGGAGGATCAATCGGGCGGACCTGGTAGGCGGCACGGGTTTCGGCCAGGGTGTTGGCAATGGCGGCGGGGGTAAAGACCTTTTGCAACAGGCTGGAGAGTTCTTTCCATTTGCGGTCTTCGCCTGCCTGGATCACGGCGTGGGCAAGGGTTTCGAGCTGGTGCAGGGTGGCGAGTTCGCGCTGCAACTCCTGGAGAGTACGGGCGGCGGTGGCCTGATCGAGCACGGTGTCTTCGATCTCGAAAAGCTCGTGTTCGGGAGCATCTTCGAGGTCTTCGACATCTTCGGCATCGACCACAGCACTGCTTTCAAGCACAGCCATCATGCTGGTGCGTTGCAGCTGTTGGAGTTCACGGGAGCGTTGCTCCAGGCGTTTGCGGCGGCGTTGGAGCGACTGGAAGATGGCTTCCGGCGAGGAGGCGAGGCGGCGCTGCAACACGGTGAGGGCAAAGCCGACGGTACCGGCCCGCTTCTGGTTGTGTAGGGCCTCGACGCGGTTAAACTCCTGGCGCACATAGTTGGTAACGCGCTCGTACAGTTCGGCCTCGGCGTCGGAGAGGGTATAGGGCACGGTGTAGGCAATGCGTTCGGGAAAGAGCGGGGTGCCATCAAATTTGAGCAGGCGTTCCTTGACCATGCGGCGCATGAGGTCGGAGGTATCGACCTGGTGCGTGCCATCACGAAAGCGGCCCTCGAAGCGATCCGGGTCCAGGAGGGCCAGAAAGAGCTGGAAGTCCTCTTCTTTGCCATTGTGCGGGGTGGCGGTCATCAGCAGCAGATGGCGGGTGAGCGAGCCAAGGAGCATGCCCAGATGCGCGCGGCGGGTGTATTTCACATCGCCGCCAAAAAACGTAGCCGACATCTTGTGCGCCTCATCGCAGACGATCAGGTCCCAGTGAGCATCGGCAACCTTGAGCTTCTCTTGCACGGCTTCATCGCGGGCGAGCTTATCGAGGCGTGCAATCACTAGCGACTCTTCGAGAAACCAGTTGCCACTACGGGCAGATTCGAGCTTATCGTTGGTCATCATCTCAAAGGGCAGATGAAAGCGCCGGTCCAGCTCTTCTTGCCACTGTTCGGCAAGGCTGCCAGGGCAGACGATCAGGCAGCGCTGGACATCACCGCGTACCATCAGCTCTTTGATGAGCAAGCCGGCCATGATAGTTTTGCCGGCGCCGGGGTCATCGGCAAGCAAAAAGCGGAGGGGTTGGCGCGGCAGCATGGTTTCGTAGACGGCGGTGATCTGGTGGGGCAGTGGTTCGACCAGCGAGGTATGCACGGCAAGCAGGGGATCAAAGAGATGGGCCAGATGAATGCGGTGGGCTTCGGAGACGAGCCGAAAGAGCTGCCCATCGGCATCAAAGCTCCAGGGGCGGTCTTCGGTGACCAGTTCCAGGGATGGCTCATCGTCACGATAGAGCAGGCGTGTTGCGGGTTGGCCCTGCGCATCCTTATAGGTAAGTTCAAGTGCATCGGCGCCGTACCGTTGCACATCAATAACGGTCACCAGCTCGTTAGGCACAATCCCACGGAGGGATACGCCGCGTTGGAGTGCTTCAAGCCTGGCCATGGTCTTGCTCCAATTGCTCTGCGGTTCGTGGTTGCATGGTATCACTCCTTTGTGGTGAAGATAGCAGATCACCAGGTGTTATGGTATCTTACCATGCAGTCGGGGAAAAGCGCAACACGGAGGACACAAAGCGCACCAGGGCAACTCAAACCTCCGTGCCGCCGTGGTACACCTCATTTACCAAAAATCCCACAAATGAAGAAAAAAGATCGCCAGTACCAGATATGCTTGGAAGAGACCATTATCAATTGTCCGTGCCCCATCGCGGAGTGTGCCAACGCCAGCGATGCCCCATAAACATATGAGCGACCAGGGCCGCGAGCACCAGCAGATTAACGATAGCACAAATTTGCGGCAGCGGCGATGCCTGGATGAGCTGGTAGGCGAGCGGGCTAAACCCTTTGAGATCACCCAGAATATTCAGCGTCGCGGTGGTGACCAGCAACGTATAGGGAATGACCATGTATCGGTTGCTGGCAATGGTGGCCGCCAGAAATGCCAGCGTCAAAAAGAGGTAGCGCTCATGGATTTGTGTCGGTAGGAGAAAAAAGGCCAGGGCAAGCACCGCTGCCGCTTGCAGGGCTATCGGCGCACCAGTGGTATCTGATCTGAACGCCCGCCAGGCCAGCGCTATCACCACCAGCAGGGCCGCCAGGAGCACCAGCACCAAGCCAATCTGCCGCAAGCTGAGCAGGCCGGCAAGCTGAACGCTATCATGCATGCGTGTTCCCATAGTCACCAGGTACCACAGATTAAACGCGCCGGTCGTGGCTTTGGGAAAACGCCCAACGGAGCCGAAATACGCCTGCGCTACGCCGGCACCCTGATCCGCCAGTGCCAGCGGCAGTAGCGCCAACACGATCAAGCCGACGGACAGCAGACCACCTTGCAGCAGCCCACGCGTACCATACCGTTGCAGGGTGACGATCCAGAGCAATGGCGCGAGAATAATCGCCTGTGGCTTGATCAGCAGCGCAATTGTCCAGCAGAGCCAGCTCCAGCGCCCAGCAGCACGGTCGAGCAGCAGCACAGTGCTGCTAAAAACACCATGAGCAGGGCATCGACCTGGCCCCACCAGGCAACATTGATCCAGACCGGCGGCGACAGCGCATACAGCGCGGCTATCATCGCAGCACGACACGCGTCCACGCGGCGGCGGCTGTAC
The DNA here is from genome assembly GCA_012034075.1 of Chloroflexaceae bacterium. Classification (GTDB taxonomy): domain Bacteria; phylum Chloroflexota; class Chloroflexia; order Chloroflexales; family Chloroflexaceae; genus JAAURD01. Next base: position 5,324 of record JAAURD010000203.1, read on the forward strand.
CAGAAGAGCAACGTTATGGTCAGCAGGTCGGCCAGCAGACCGGGCAATTTGATCAGAATTTTGGTGATGGCTGGTAGCGGTGCGTGGAAATCACTGCCCAGCGGGAGCACCAACTGGCTCAAACCAGCGAGCAGATACAACCGCAGTGGCATATAATCACCATCCAGCAGATAAGCACCGGCCAGCCCCTGCATATGTAAGAGCCACATGCGTCGAGCAGCCAGCTCCATATCGCCGACCGGGTCGGCTGCTGCCAGCCAGGGCAAGCGTATCAGCAGTGCTGCTAGCAGAACACCGGCTAACCAGGCAACGTCCTGTTTTGCAGGCGATAACGTGATGACTGGCTCAGGGGGAACGGGATGCCGCCAGAGCCAGCGTTCCAGCACCACCGAGATTAGGCAGGTCACACCGGTGAGCAAGAGCAATGGCACGAGTAATCCATAGACCCAGCCCCAGCGGGTTTGCCAGAACAGCAGCAGGGCCAGCAGGAGCAGCAGTAAACCGGCACCCTGCCAGTGCCGTTGTGGGCCACGCAAAGCCTGGCTCATCAAGAGATAGCTGGTTGCTGTGGCAACCCACAGCGCCAGACCGACAAACAGGGGGACGCTGCCACCACCAATGATACTGACACCGGCAACGACGACACCCAGGGTGCGATGACGCTCTTTGATGACGGGGGAATCGATCTCCAGCGTGACGCGCTCAGCGGCTGCCGCGGGAAACAGTACTGCATAGGTACGTGGTTCGGCGGCGACCTGTATGGGGAGTTGGGCTTGTGGGCTGCTGATGACAACGGGCACATACCGGCCGGGACCACCGGCCAGTTGCAAGCGCACTAGCAACGACCCGCCCGGGTTGGGGAGCGTGAGCTGCGCCTGCCCCTGCGTCCAGCGATAGACGCCAGTGCCATCGGCGAACGTTTCAAGTTCATGCAATCCCGTAAAGGCGAGCAAGACCGGCCGTGCATCCATGGGTAGGGTGGTCATGCGCGGCCAGCCATACAAGTATGTTGCACACAAGCCGATGCCACCGATAAGGAGCAGCAGCGCTACCAGTTTGGCTTGCCAGAACCAGCGACTACAATGCAACATGGTCTGTACTACTCGGTGTTATCATGAGGTAGATAGTGATAGCGGTTTCACAGAAACAGAGTATTTTCGTATGTCGTATGTCCATCGTTCTTTCTCGTATGTCAATCAACACGTTCGGTCAATCCTCGACTACTTTACCATGCCTTCGAGCACGCGGCCGACATTGCCAGAACGCCTGGTTGGTCTGACCTATGTCCCATCATGGCTGCTGGGCAGCCTGATTGTCAGTTTTTTGCCCTATGCTCTGTTCCTGGGTATGGCCTTCTTTTTTGGCAATGTCGAGTCATGGTTTTTGCGTGATTTTCACTGGTGGTATAGTCTGCTCTTTCCCATCGGCACATGTTATATCCTGCTGATGCAGCCGCTGGTCAAGCGCTTACTGCGCAACACCGTCGAAACATTCTATCCGCTGCTGCCAGCCAATGAGCGACGCAATCAGTTGGTCATCGAGGCATTTCGGTTAACGCCACAGCGTGAGTGGCTGGCTTTTGCGGTGGGTGCTCTGGTTGGCTGGTCCCTGGATCAGGCCTGGAGTCCACCGAATTTCTGGCTCAACATCTACACTATCCCTGGTGAAGGGCTGATGTTTGGGCTGTTTGGTTGGATGACCTATTTCATTATTCAAGCCACCCAGTGTCTTGCGATGCTGCGTGAGCAGACCCATGGCCTCAACATCTATCGACCGGGCACGCTGGCCCCGCTTACCCGCTGGAGTGTAGGCGTGGCAATGACCTTGGTTGGTGGCATGATCATCAGTATTGTGTTTGTCCCACCAGCAGAGATGTTTGAACCAGAAAGCATCATTATTGATGGTATTATTTTGCTGGTCGTCGCCCTGGTGTTGCTACGCAGCGGCGTCTCAAGTGCCTTTCTGGGCCAGTCACGCATTTTGCGTGCTTTTATTCTGTTTGGCATTGCTATCCTGATCGGCACACTGGGCTATCACCGGATTGAACAATGGCCGCTCATCGATGGCCTCTATATGACGGTGATTACGATGACCACCATTGGCTATGGTGAAACTGCCCCGCTCAGTGAAGAGGGCCGTATTTTCACGATTCTGTTGAGCCTTTCGACGGTTGCGATTGGTGGTTATACGATCTCATCAATGGCAGCGTTTCTCTTTGAAGGAGATTTACAACGTATGGTGCAAGGACGAAAATTAGACCGCGAAATTGCCCATCTGACTCATCACGTGATTCTGTGTGGTGCTGGTCGTGTTGGTGCCCAAATTGCTGTTGAGCTTTATCGTACACATACGCCATTTTTGATTGTGGAACAGGATACCGAGACGTTACATGAGTTGCATCGGGTGCTGGGCATGCCCTATATCAGGGTGATGCCATGCGCGATGAAACCTTGCGCCTGGCGGGGATTGAACGGGCCAAAGGGCTGGTCGCAGCCTTACGCGATGATAAAGATAATGCCTTTATTGTACTGAGTGCGCGTTCACTCAATCCTACAGTACGGATTGTTGCACGACTTTCGGAAGAGGAAAATGCCGAAAAACTGCGCCGTGTTGGCGCCAATGATATTGTTTCGCCCAACGCCATTGGTGGCATGCGCATGGCTTCCTTGATGATTCGGCCCACGGTCGTTACCTTTCTGGATGAGATGCTGCGGGTGCATGGGCAAACCCTACGCATCGAAGAGGCCGAAATCCACGAAGGCTCTTCGCTGGATGGCAAAACCCTGGCCGAGGCCGATATTGGTCGTTCGATTGGCTTGCTGGTGATGGCGATCAAATCGAACGATAATAGCTACCAGTTTAACCCAAGCGGTGCAACCACACTGAGGAGCGGTGATGTGTTGATTGTCATCGGCACGCCCGAACAGCTGTTGACGCTGCAAAAAATGCACTAAAGCGTCGATCTGGCGACAAATTGGGTTGCACCACGGAGATGTTTTATGCTGCCTCACGGGCCAAGCACATCGCTCAGCGGTCGTACTTCCAGGCCCA
>JAAURD010000204.1 GCA_012034075.1 Chloroflexaceae bacterium
AATTGCAAGATGAAGGGCGTTCGGTGTGTTTTGTGGGTGATGGTATTAACGACTCGATTGCCTTAAAGCAAGCCAATGTCTCCGTCTCGCTGCGTGGAGCAACCACTATTGCAACAGATACGGCGCAGGTGGTTTTGATGGACGCCAGCCTCTCGCAGCTCACCCATCTGTTTGAGCTTGCCCACGACTTTGATCGCAACATGCAAATGAATCTGGTTACCACCCTCATTCCGGGTGTCATCTGTATCGGCGGCGTCTTTTTCTTGCACTTTGGTGTGCTGACTGCCGTGCTACTATATAATGCGGGGCTTGTCGCTGGTGTGACCAATGCTATGCTGCCGATGGCGCGGCACCGTTTGACGGGCTAATCTGACAGGTTATACAGGTAAAGCGGAACAATCATCATGATGCTCGCACCAAGACGAGCGCTTTGTGTATGAATGGTGGTGCTGGTACTAAACACATATACTGAAACATCACGGCAATCAACCATCAATGCAACATGTGTGTGATGACTGATTCATCTGCGTAATCGATGTGAAAGACCGTATGTGATGATACTAGAATGTAAGGAGATGTTTGTGCAACGTCTACTCTTTAGACCAATCTATGCGCTCGCTGTCGTGCTGTTATTACTGCTGGTCGCCTGCGGCAGCGCTGCACAGCAACCAGCAGCCAGTTCCCCTGATGTTGCTGAACCCACCACTGCTGCGGTTGAGGGCGAGGTTATTCGTATTGGCTTTAGTGCCTGGCCCGGCTGGATTCCCTGGCAAGTGGCGGTAGAGCAGGGTCTGTTCGAGGCCAATGGTGTCAATGTCGAAATGGTCTGGTTTGAGGGCTATCTGGATTCGCTCAATGCGCTTGCCACGGGTCAGCTGGATGGCAACACGCAGACGCTCAATGATACCATCAGCTCCGTCGCCGCTGGTGACGATCAGGTCGTTGTGCTGGTCAACGATAACTCAACCGGCAATGACCAGGTGATTGTGCGCACCGATATCAACGATGTGACGGATCTGGCGGGCAAAACCATTGCCGCCGAACTGGGCGCAGTCAGCCATTTTCTCCTGCTGCTCGGCATGGAAGAGGCCGGCCTATCCGCCGATGACATTACCTTTCAACCGATGGAAACCGGTGCTGCGGCATCGGCCTTTGCCGCTGGTCAGGTCGATGGTGTCGCCGTTTTTGCGCCCTTCACAACCATGGCACTAAGCACCGATGAGGGCAAAGTGCTCTTTTCCAGTGCTGACTTTCCGGGCGCTATTCCCGATTTTCTGGTGGTCAGTCGTGAACTGGTCGAAGAACGTCCCGACGATGTCCAGCGTATTGTGGATACCTGGTACGATACGCTCGACTATATCGAAGCCAACCCCGATGAGGCCTATGCGATTATGGCGAAACGGGCTGGCGTTTCAGTCGAAGAGTATCGCGAATATGATGAGGGCACTACGATCTTTACGGTCGAAGACAACCTGGAGGCCTTTACGCCGGGCGATACAATGGCCCATTTGCCCTATGCCGCTGAACGGATTGCCACGTTTTTGCTGGACAACGAATTGATCGAAGCCAAACCGGATTTGACCAACCTGTTTGATGACCAGTTTGTGCAAGCTCATGCGGATCAACAATCAATGCTGGCAGAGTAACACGTTCGACGATGAAAGAGGAGCACTATGGCAACCATCAATCTCCCAAAACGCTCGATGATCGAACAGCGCGAAACCTTGCAGCCTAGTGTCTTCTGGCGCATTCGCGAATCCATTCCACGTAAACTCGGCTTTTTGCTAGGCTTTATCTCGTTTGCCACACCGATGCTGGTGTGGCTTTTGCTCACCATACTCCAGCTGGCGCCGCCCCTCTTTCTGCCTTCGATCCCAGATGTGCTGCAAACATTGATACGCATGTGGAACGAAGGCATCTTACCTGGCGATATTGCGATCAGTCTCTTTCGTACATCTGCTGGGTTTCTCCTTGCCATGGCCGTATCTATTCCACTGGGTATTCTTATGGGAACTTTCCCCAGTATTCGTTCGCTTGCCGAGCCCATGATTGCCCTGGGCCGCTATCTCCCCGCAGCGGCCTTTATTCCGCTGCTCATTCTCTGGCTTGGGCTGGGTGAATGGCCCAAAATTGTGCTGATTTTTATCGGCATCTTCTTTTATAATACGCTCATGGTCGCCGATGCCGGTAAATTTGTGCCCTATGACTGGGTCGCCTCCGCCTATACCCTGGGCGCCAAACGGCTGCATGTTCTGACTACCATTATGTGCCCGGCCATGTTGCCCAAAATCATCGATGCTGCCCGCGTGAACCTTGCGGCCGCTGGAACCTGGTGATTATTGCCGAACTGGTCGCGGCCAACTCCGGGTTGGGTTTTCGCATTCTCAAAGCCCAGCGCTTTTTGCGCACCGAAGAGATCTTCGCCAGTCTCATTGTCATCGGCATCATTGGCTTGCTGATGGACCTGAGCCTACACGGCTTACGCCACTGGCTTTGTCCCTGGATTGAGGAGTCCCCCGGCCGATGAATGCTCCAGACCACACCCCAAACCGATCAGAGCATGCCACAACCCCATTGGCGCGGGCGTCAAATGGACAAACACCCCATTTGCATGTACAGGATGTCTCAAAGCAGTTTGTGACACGCAAAAAGGGCAACCTGCTGGTCCTTGATCAGGTCAGCATCCATGTAGAACTGAACGAACTGGTGAGCATTGTGGGGACCTCCGGTTCGGGCAAATCAACCCTGTTGCGCATTATTGCCGGGCTGCTCCATGCCACCAGCGGCGTCGTCTGCATCGATGGGCAACCCGTCACCGGCCCTGGTCCCGACCGTGGCATGATCTTTCAGCACGATACGCTCTATCCCTGGCTCTCCGTCGCCGCCAATGTGGAGTATGGGTTGAAACTGCAGGGCGTGTCTCGCAACGAACGCCGCGACCAGGCCGCCTACTATGTCCAGATGGTCGGCCTTGACAAGTTTGCCCACGCCTTGCCGCACCAACTCTCCGGCGGCATGAAGCAGCGTGTCGCGATTGCCCGTGCGCTCGCCAATCATCCCCAACTGCTGCTTATGGATGAACCATTCGGTTCGCTTGATGCCCATACACGAACTGAAATGCAACAATTTTTGCTGCGTATCTGGCGTGAAACCCACACCTCTATTCTGCTTGTGACGCATGATGTGCCCGAAGCAGTCTTTCTAAGCCAGCGGGTCTACGTCTTTAGCCCGCGCCCCGGCCGCGTCAAAACCGAGATAGCGATCCCCTTCGATACCGAACGCAGCTTTGGCATTCGCCGCACATCCACCTTTCATCAGCTTGAATGGCAGCTGCTGGACCTGCTCCAACAAGAACACTACGAGCCATCGCCGCCGGCGTAAGCGCATGCTGCCTGGCTATCGCCCCATCACAAACACTCGCGCCTGTATACCCATATCCGCAGCACGACGGCACAATGCACGCTGCCCTTGTGCTGATAGTTCGGTAGGTATCGTTTGTTGTGCTGCGGGATGTGATATAATACAAAGAAGTGCCTATGCCGACATTTGAGTGCCGTTGTCGCGTATGCTGGAACAATTCGAGCACTATACCGCATCAATGCGTAGCTGTATAGCTCATAATGAAGAAGAATCCCGCACCCTCGCCGCACTACGCGATACATTGCTACTGAAGCTGCTGTCGGGCGAGGTATCGGTTGGAGAGGCAGAGAGAATAATCACACAGGAGGAACGATGACCTCTCATGAAATTCTGGCGGCCAGTCGCCGCCTGACACTAGCCGAACAGAGCCGCCTGCTGGCAGCACTGGCACAGCAAATCGCCGCTGCTGTTGCCGCCGAACAGCAAGCCAACGCCCGCACACCAGCAGCAGACCAACTCGATAGCTGGACGCAGATACTCCAGCTTGCCGCGCAGCACGGCGTAGCGACCGGCATTGGCGACCTGGCACACCAGCACGATCATTATATCTATGGCACGCCCCCTCGCGGTGAGGGCGAGTGATGCAGGTTTTTGTCGATACATCCGCCTGGATTGCCCTGTTTGATCCGAGTGACAGCCTCGCTGTTGCCGCTCGAAACGCTGCACCAGGGACATCAACCGCTGCTTACCAGCGAGTTTGTCCTGCTTGAAGTGGCGGCAGCATTTGCTGCACCTGCCTTTCGTAGCGGCATCATTGCCTTTATCAACGGGCTGTATCGCCTAATGCGCTATTGAAGATGTGTAAATGATGGAAATCGTCCTTTGTGTCCTTCGTGTGTTTTATAGTGAATCTTAGATGCTCTTTTTATATGGACGCTCGTTCTCTTCCTTTTCTTCCGATTGGTTTGTATCCCCCCGTCAGAAATGCTCGTGCCTGTATACCCATATCCGTAGGACGAGGGAACAATGCACACTGCCCTTTTGCTGATTGTTCGGTCTGAATCGGTTGTTGTGCTGCGGAATGTGATATAATATCCCCGTACACAATATTACCGCCCGATTGGGCTGAACGGCAGAATAGGTTAAACAAGTGCCTTTCTTCTATGTTCGTCATAATCAAAAAAATTGGCAAAACAATCCAGTTATTTGTGACGTCTTTCTCGCTATAATAAAAAGAGAAGAGCGACCAAACGCCAGTAGGAGGAACGATGCAAATTGATTACACCGGACATCCCTTTGTTGATGTGGGGATTGCAGCCATAACCGCTTTTGCCGAAAAACAACATCCATCCGAGGTCACCGCAGATGATCTGGCTAAGCTCGCTGCTTATATTCGCGAACACTACGTCCGACCGCCACTGCGTGGGCATTTGACCATGGCATTTACCAGTAATGCCTGGTTTTCGCAGGATGCATATAACCCCTATAAGCCAGATCTCTCAGCAGAGGAGCAAACGAAACGCACACAGTCGCTCAATGCGTGGGCCAACCGCCACTTGCAACAGTGGCAAGAGCCGGAGCATCACCCCGACGACGAAACCTGTATCTTTACCGGCTTGCCAGCTGTAGCAGAAGCACTCTCTGGGAGTCTCAAGCCTGGTCGTGCTGCACGATCACAGATACCCATGCTGCAAAGTGATGGGTCAATGAACTTCTTCACCGAAGGGATACCAGGCTTACCCATTTCGGGGCAAGCCCTGCTGGCGCTCCAGTTTTTTCCACTCGCTTGTGCCAAGTGCGGCGTCGGTCTGCTGGCTGTCCATGCCGACCAGCCGGAGCTAACCTATGCTTTTGCCCTGGATTTCTGGCGTCAGAATCAACAGCATATCCTGCAAGCACAGCAGGCTGAAGAGACCAAAATGCCAGGCGCCCACCGCTCACCACGCACGTTGCTGATCGAGACATTGTTAAAGATAGAAGAACGGCGCAAGCAAGAAGAAGAACCAGTCTCATTGAGTGCGTATAACTTTAACAATGGCAAGTCGCCATCACTGGTGATCTATCATCTCCCCCTTGAGACTATCGATTTTCTCCAGCACGCGGGGAGTGGCCCCTATCGCGATGCCTGGCAGCGGTTGGTCCAGGAAAATTGGGAACGCCCACCAAAATCGAAATCAACTGGCAAACGGTCTGCCAAACAAGAAACAACGTTTGAACCAAGACGCAACTATCTCTATGAAGATGTGTTCGAGTTACCACACAACGCAGCATCATTTCTGCGCACCTACTTTGTCCGTATTCCGCGTCGCACCCATGCGACGACCGATCCGGAGTGGGGCTATACCCTGCGCGGACGTTGGGGCAGCGGCTCGTGGTCATTGTTGGAACTGTTTTTAAGAAAGGTTATTCGTATGGAGCAAGCACGCATTGAACAGATTCGCACCCTGGGTGATGGCCTTGCAGTCTATGTGCGACAACAAGGCCGCAAGAAGTTCTTTCGCAGCTTTTTTAACGAAAGAAGCCCGTGGAAATTTCGAGGATTATTGATACGTGCCAATGTGAACCATGTAAAGGCCGGTAACCCACCTCTGTTTACCATGGATCACTATATTGATATTTTTGAAGAGGCCGAAGAGATGATGCGCCCTGATTGGCAATTGGCCCGCGACCTGGTTATGATGCGCATGATCGAACAACTACAGGACTGGTTGCAGCAGGATCCCGATATCTTGCCATTTGCCGATACCGAAGAAAACGAAGATGCTGAACCATCGTCATAACATTGCTGTTCTGCATCAACCAGGACGTTTTCAGAATACAGAATCAGACAGTAACATAATTCAATACCATACTCATTGTGTAGGAAAGGAGAAGCGACAATGGCATTTGTCACTGGTTCATTGCTCATAGATGCGCCAGCATCAGCCCTGAACAATCTGGGCAATATCGAAGGTGAGCGTGAGGATAACACCGTCGGCGTCAAAATGATTAAAGTACGAACAGGTCAGGGAACAGAATATTATCCCTATGTATCGGCGCAGGCATTTCGCTACTGGCTACGCATGACCCTTGAAGAGCGCATAGCCAGTTGGCAGGCAGCCCCCATGTATCGTGAAGAGAAAATTGCCTACACTGATGCCAACCCACTGCTCTTCTGGGATGATGATCTCTTTGGCTATATGCGGGCACCGTCCAAAAAAGAGACGGCGAAAGCCCGGCGTGAAGCTGACCCATCGCGCCAGGGCGAAACCGAAACCACCGACACGATTACCCGCGTTTCACCATTTCGGGTCAGCACCCTGGTCTCCATCGCTCCGGTGACCCCAACCAGTGACTTTGGCACCATGTCACGCCACGAAGGTAATCCCGTGCCCCACGAACATCAGTTTTATCGAGCTACCCTCAAAGGCCTCTTTTCGCTGAATCTGCATGCCTGCGGTACCTTTTCCTACCGCAATAAAACAGGCTTTCGCAATCTCGACAGCGTGCGCGAAAAGCTCGCCCAGGATACCAGCGGCATTGAGCACCTGGAAACGGAGAAAGCCTACCGTCTCCCCGTACAACAGCGTATTGAGCGAATACAGTCGCTGTTTGAAGGAATGTCTCAGCTTGAGGGTGGCGCCAAACAAACCCTCCACTATACCGATGTTAGCCCGGTCCTGGTCTTTATGGCCGTAACACGCGGTGGTAACAATATCTTTGGTCATGTCGTGGGCATTGATAAACACGGCAAGCCCATGCTCAAAACCGAGGCCCTGCACGAAGCGTTAACCGTCTTTGCGGATACGCTCCTTTCACCGGTGTATGTTGGCTGGGTACGTGGATATCAAGACGAAGCACGTGCCCAGTTTGAAGCCTTTGTTGAGGAATACCAGAAAAGCAGTGGTATACGTATTCATATCAGCCACCCACGGGATGCCTTTAAAGCGATGGTCGAGGCATTTGCGCAAGAGGATCATGCAACCTGGTTGCAGTAGGAGCTGGCAATGCAAGTACTGAAAGTGGTTCTGGAAGGGATCACTACATCGTTTCGTTATCCCCATTTTATGCAGCAGGTGCAACCCGGCTTTCCAATGCCGCCACCTGCTACCATCTATGGGCATATTGCGAGCGCGTTAGGTGAGTGTTTCGACCCGGATGGGGTTGCGTTTGCCTATCACTTCACGGCACAGGGGAGTACCGAAGATTTAGAGCATATCCATGTGCTGTCTGGGGCCAGTGGTAAACTTCCTGGAAGCAAAATACCCAAAGTCGTTGAAGGCAACGTGAACCCCTTCTCACGACATATTCTCTTCCGTCCACAGATGGTACTCTATATCAACCGACCTGATTGGGAGTCCGCCTTTCGTATGCCCTGCTACCCGGTTGTATTGGGCCGGTCGCAGGACCTGTGTAGTTACAGCGACATTCGTATTGTCACGCTGGAACAACAGGAACAGGTCTATTTTGAGCATACGCTCCTGCCATATGGTATGGCAACCCAGACTGCGGTCGGTTCGGTGGTGATGATGCCGCGCTGGTTAGATTATGCCCGTCATCGACACCCGACCTTTGCGCGTTATGTTATCTTGCAACGGCGGGTCAAGAGTACTGAATTGCTGCGTTTTGGCGATGCACCTATTGGTCCTTACTGGTCCGACCCGACAGCCCCGCAGATCAACCAGATACCACTGGGGCTGATCTTTCATACCTTTACCGGAGATGCGTATGAAGCCATCAATCTGGCCTCATGATCTCGATCAGATCAAGGCCAAGAGTGCTGCTCTCGGGGGAGAGACCCTGGCCCAGCATACCTGGGATGTGTTAGTTAAACTCGCAGAACACCATCATTTGCGGCCCGGTCTCAATGATCGGGCTGCTACTCCCATGCTGTGGAACTGCCTTTTCTGGGCTGGCTGGTTGCACGATTTTGGCAAGGCCGCCCATGGGTTTCGAGACCATGCTGGCTGGCACAAGCCGCTGGCCGCAACGCCATGAAATCCTGTCGCTCGCGTTTGTCGAGTTGGATG
>JAAURD010000205.1 GCA_012034075.1 Chloroflexaceae bacterium
ATAAGCTCTCCGATGGGAACGCCATTTGCGTCTCATACCGCATCAGAAAGCGATCTGTCAAAAAAACCTACCCTTGAAAGGGGTGAGGGGTTACCGTCTTATATCGATGCTTGTCATTTGGTATCAATTATCAATGATCAAACACCGCCATCAGCGGCGGATGACCGGCAAATAGACCCGTTTCAAGGATACCTGTTCTACCAGCACAAAGTCGTTCGGCATGGTTGCGGTGGTTGGACAGAGCACCACGCTGATCTTGTTATCGCCCAGACTGTAGAGCGAAGCCGGGTCACAGGTGTTCGCTGCATCTTGCCAACCGACGCCATCCCAGTAGAGCAAACGCAAGTCTTCCTGATTGCTGATATTCACGTCGAAGGCACCATTGTTCAGCCCCTGGTTGCTATACGATACCGTCATCGTCATCGGCTGTTGCAAACTGAACGACTCGTAGGGGCTGCCATCATCGGTAACCGCCTGCAACTGAAAGGCCCGACCAGCCAGGCGCAAACTGGCACTCACATTGATTGGCTGGGTCGGCCCGGTAAATTCGGTGTAAATCAACCGCGTTGGGCCAGCCACCGAGCCAATAGGTAGCACTAAAGTGGTTACCTGGCCCTGTATCGCCGTAAAGTCGAGAATACTCTGCGCAGCGGGGTCGATGGTAATCTCGGCGCTTTCGGCAGGTACCGCATTGATTACCATCGTCGTGGTTGCTGTCACGGTGCCATTGGCGTTGCTCGCAGTGACGGTAACCGTTTTGACCCCTGACGTTTGCCAGCTCAAGCGCACCGTATTGGTCAGCCCACCGTTGACGGTTACCTGTTGCAGGTCGGTCGCCTCCCAACGGTAGGTGACGGGTATCGCGGTATCGTCTGGGCTGATCTGAGCGGTAAAGAAATGGTTGCTGAGCGCATTGCCGCTGCTGGGGCCAGTCAGCAGCATATCCGATGGTGCGGGGAGCACCTCGCCCTGCACCACAAAGCGCAGTTCACGTTCATCGGAGGTGTTGCCCGATGCATCGATGCCCTGGTAACGCAAACGATACTCACCATTGTCGGTGGGGCTGCTCAGCTGCACCAGATTGCCCGATTCCTGCTCCCAGTTTGTGCCATCCCACGAATAGCGAATAGCGGCGGTGCCACTGCCACCCTGGTCATCGGCGGCCAGTGTGAGCGTAGGCGGGGTGGTAAACGCACCACTGGTGTACGGCTCATCGCTCAGCGCATCGAGCAAGCCGGTAAAGGCGCTATCATTGGGCATCTTCACGGCATACCCCGCCGTGGCATCGCCGGTCAGATCAAAGTAGCGGAATGAGAGTATATGGTTGCCACGTGTCAAGGTGACTTTACCCGTCACTTCACGCGCGGGATGCAAGCCACTGTTATCAACCACCAGGCGGCCATTGACCCATAGCCACGAGCCATCATCGGTATTGGTACTGAAGGTATATTCACCATCGCGTGGTGCGCGGAAAACACGGGTCTGCTCAATGATAAAGGTGTCATCTACGCCATCGAGCGGGCCGGCCTCGCCCCATTCGGTCAGGCTGCCATCCCAATCGAAGCTGCCCAGATATTCACCCTGCACGATGGACAGCGGGTTATGCGTGCGACCGAGAAAGTTTGCTGGCATGGGTTGCAAGGCATAGACATGAGCCAGCGGTGCGAGGGACTCATCATAACTGGAGACCACCGGTGGCTGGCGCTCTGGTGTGACTGTAATGGTCTCTTGAAAGACATTCTGGGTGTAGTAGCGTACAAACTCCTGGATCAAACCGGCCTGGAGCGATACCTCGCCCGGTGTGCGGAAGCGAATAGCACCGCGAATCTCACGGGTCTCGCCCGGATCCAAAGGACCGTTGATGCCCCAGCGCCAGGGGTAGCCACCGGTTTCGCCATTGCAGAGCAACCGCACATCGCTGCTGCCCAGGGTTACACGGATGCGCTCGGTCTCCTTGGCATACACCGGGTAGCTCTGCTGATTGTCGCCCAGAAAGCATTCGGCTTCATCATACACATAGCCTTCGGCCGGGTCAAAGCTGCCATCTGGGCGCGTTCCAGCCTCGGGTCTCTGGCTATAGATGGGCACCTCACCGGTATTGCGCACGGTAAAGGTCACCTCGAGTAATTCACCCGCCGCAACGCGGGTTGCACCATACTGCACGTCCACCAGTTCGGCTTCGGCGGTCGGCTCTTCGGCAACCCATTTGATACTGTCAAAGAAGATAACTCGCCCTTCGCTTAACGGTTCTCCAGTGAGATCATACAATTCGACGGCGCCGTCGGTGCCTTCATTGAAGGTATATGCACCAAGATCGATCCACTCTTCGGCGGTATTCTGGTCTACCGTGCGTTCGGCATTGCCATCGGCATGACGGATACGGTAGATCGTCTGGCGGGTGGCATAGGGTGGTTGGGCAATACCGCACGATTGCGGAGCGGATGCGTAGACGCGATAGCGCCCGGTTTCGGGAATGGTGGGCCGCCAGGTAGCACTATTGGTGCTTTCATCCGCATTATCGGTGGCAAAGGTATAAAAGGTGTGGCCACCATAACCACAGGCGGCACTATACCAGGTGGCATCACTGCGGGCAAAGCTGCTCTCCAGTTCATCGATCAGCAGGTCACCATTATCTGGCACCACCGGGCTACCCCCGCCATCTAACCGCTCACGCACACGGTTGCGAATAGAGGGCAAGAGCGCTGCAGTTGCATTACCGGGACAACCGGTGCTATAGACATGACGGTGACCGGCAATATTAAAGATCACCGCACCGGGCGCACTACAATAGTAGGAGATATCGCAGCCGTAGTAATACGAACTGCCCAACGGGTCAATCCCTTTTTGATTGGCTTTCCAGGCCAGCAAAGAAACCAGACTCTCTTGCGCCAACCCGGTCGGTGATACGGTATCATAGGTACCGATCATCGAAACACCCATCGAGCCGTAGTTACCGGTATCATGGAAGCCAACGGCATCATCGCCACCGCTGCGGCCTTCAAAGATCGTCCCATCGGGAGCAACCAGATAGTTGTAGCCCACATCGCCCCAGCCACGGGTGAGCGTATGAAATGACCAGATGGCCCGTACCCGGTCCCCCCAGTTGCTTTCGCGGCTCGTGAGACTATTGGCATCGACGGTATGGTGAACAACCATGTGCTTCACGGGATAGTAGGCGGGTGGCACCCGGCTGCCCTGACCATCGGGACAGCCCCAACCGCTACGGCTCATCACCGGGGGCTTGCTCAAGTCGGCCAGTTGGTAGGATTTGGGCGATACTGCTGTTTCACTATCCTGAGCATAGCGCCCATCAACGGTGTTGACATCGACCTGGCGCAAGACCGGCAGGCTGCCATCGTCGAGTGGGTTCAGCGTGGCCCGTACCTGCCAGAATCGTGCATCAGCCCCAGCATAGATGACCTGGCTCCAAAAGACCTCCGTCCCATCTTCGGGCACCAGCAAGTCGGGGTCTTCGCTCACAACCAGCCAGTCGCTCCAGGTCTGGTTGTCGGTGCTGCTGCGTACCTCCAGCATAATCGGCATGTCTTCAGCAGCATGGTCGTCTTCTTCCGCGTGATGTTCATGCTCGGTGTGACCGGGTGATCCTTCCCAGCGCAGGAGCATATGGGTAAATGGAGTATCGGCTGCGGTAACTGGTGAGAGGTATTGCTGATCGTTCGTGCGAACCAGACTGGTCTGTGGGTCATTTCCTGGTTCGAGGGTGGTTTTTTCGGGCACACTCAGATCACGCTCGCGTGCGGATACGTGATGCTGTGAAAGCATCACCAGACCAATCAGGCCCAGCAGTAGAAGAAACAGCAGAAAGCCAGAACGTAAAAACGTGCTACTATCATGAGTATGATTCTCCAGCCAGGGTTGACACCTGGCCTATCTCTTGCGATAATCCAGAAACAGCACACGCGTCGGAACGCGTGTATTATACCATGAAGCAAGACAAGGACATCAGGAGACCCGATGCGCGTACTCTTACTTGATAACTACGATTCGTTTACCTACAACCTGTACCAGTATCTCTGTGAACTGGAAGCAACGGTTGATGTTGTGCGTAATGATAAAACGACGGTTGCGGCCATTGCTGCGCAACAACCCGACCGCATTGTGATCAGCCCGGGTCCCGGCACACCGGCCGAGTCGGGCATCAGTATTGACGTCATCCGTGAACTGGGCGGGCAGATTCCGATCCTGGGCGTCTGTCTGGGCCATCAGGCAATTGGTGCAGCCTATGGCGGCAACGTGATCCGCGCTCCCACGGCGATGCATGGCAAAATATCGTCGATTTATCACAACGATACGGATGTGTTTGCCCAGTTGCCATCGCCCTTTGCGGCTACCCGCTACCACTCGCTGATTGTTGAGCGCGAGAGCCTGCCCGCCGAATTGACCATCACCGCATGGACCGATGATGGCCTGATTATGGGCTTGCGCCATCAGACTCATCCAGTCTATGGGGTTCAGTTTCACCCAGAATCAATTATGACTGACCATGGTAAAACGCTCTTGCAGACGTTTTTGTTGCTGCCAGCAGCCAACCAATCAGTGCTGGATGCGGTGCAGCAGCAATAACAAGGAGTCAGACCATGCGCTTTGTCACGTTCACGCTCTCTGACATGCCCCCACGGGCTGGGGCACTGGTGGGCAATACGGTAGTCGATCTGGCGGCTGCGGCCCCGTTGGTCTTTGAAGATGAAGACCTGGCCGATCTCGACTGGGATATGTTGGGCCTGTTGCGCAGTGATCAGGACGCCAATAGCCTGGTCGCTGCTGAGACGATTGTCCAGATGGTCCTGGATGTCGCTGGTGGTGCGTTTCAGGACGAACCACCCCCGGCTCACAACGGCCAGCACGATCAGGGACCGTCGGGATGCTCTCTATTGGCGGTATTCCGATGCTGCTGCCGCTGACCCAGGTGCGCTTGCTGGCGCCGTTGCCGCGACCATCCAGTATTCGGCTGTTTTCGGCGTTTGAAGCGCATACTGCCATGGTGTATGGCTTTGCCCAGCAGAGTGTGCCGCCGACATGGTATCAGTCCCCGGCCTTTACCTTTGGTCATCATGGCGCGGTCTATGGACCGGATGCGCATATTTCACTGCCCCTGAGCGGCCATCTGGATTATGAATTGGGCATTGCCTGCGTTATTGGCAGCGATGGCCGCGATATTCGGCCTGATGCGGCTGCCGATTATATTGCCGGGTACACCATCATAAATAGCTGGGTATCTCGTCATCCCGATTGGCTTGAGCCGCTGGCGGGTCTGACCAATGCCAAGAACCGTGATTTTGCGCTCTCCCTGGGGCCATGGTTGGTGACCCCGGATGAACTGGAACTCTATGCCGAAGACGATGGTCGGCATAACTTGATGCTGATCGCGCGGGTCAACCAGATCGAACGCTCACGTGATACGCTGGCGAACATTGGCTACACGTTTGCCGAGATGATTGCCTATGCCAGCCGTGATACCATGCTCTATGCAGGCGATGTGTTGGGCAGTGGCCCATGCGGCACGGGTAGCCTGTTTGCGGTGAGCGGCGGCTATGGCCCCTGGCTTGCTGCCGGCGATCAGGTGGAACTGGAAATCACCGCGCTGGGCACGCTGAGTAATCAGATAGCCCATGAATACTAAACGCCCAGAGTTGAAATGTTGCGCTGTTTTTGGTAGTATGATCATGAGTTATCTTTTGCCTGGCACTGCGCAAGGCCACCAGACTGAGGAATGCAATGGCTGCTGTCGGTCAAACCATCTTCTGCCCTATTTGCCACAAACCTAACCAGATCGGTGCGGCAAATTGCCAGCACTGTGGCGAAGATATTATCCTCAACAACGATCTGCCTGATGTTAACGATGATCGCCGTTATCTGATCACGCGCATCATCAAAGAGGGTGGTCAGGGCGCCGTCTATGAGGGCATTGACCAATATGGCAAAATCTATGCGATCAAGGAGATGCTGGATCGCTTTCTGGACCCAGAGGAACGCACGGGGGCGCTCCGTCGTTTTAACGCCGAGGCAAGCCTGCTGCAGAGCTTGAACCACCCGCGTATTCCACGTATCTACAGCCACTTTACCGATGAGGGCCGCCACTATATCACGATGGATTTTGTGGTGGGTGAGGACCTGGAACAGATACTGGAACGCACGTCGGTATTGCCCGAGGTGCAGGTACTCGACTGGTCTATTCAGATTTGCGATGTGCTGGAGTATCTGCATACCAATGGCCTGATCTACCGCGATATGAAGCCATCCAATGTGATGATTGATAGTAGCGATGGGCAGGTCAAAGTAGTCGATTTTGGCATTGCCAAAAACTTTGACCCGAACCAGGTGGGTGGCACTCAGATTGGTACGCCGGGCTATGCTGCCCCTGAGCAATACCAGGGTCTGGCCGAACCGGTATCCGATATCTATGGCTTAGCCGCTACGATGCACCATATGCTCACTGGGCGTGACCCACGCAAGACACGGCCCTTTGATTTTCCACCGGCCCGCGATATCAATGTTCATGTATCCGTTGACACGAGTATGGCCCTGGAGAAAGCGCTGGACTTTCATATTCAGAACCGCTATGCCTCGGTGGCTGAGTTTCGGGCGATGTTGCGCACGCTGCTGGTGAAGGCTCAGGCCCAGGCGGCCCCGGCGCACACCGTCTCTTTGCATAACCAGCACGTCGCCGCGCCGCCTCCTGCAACCAATGGAGCTGGTGCGGGAAACAACACACCGATAGCTGTGGGTCAATCAGCACCGGTAAAAGCCCCGCCTTCGACGCCGATGGCCGCACCGACCGCCAAAAAACCCGCACCACGTCGGCAAACAGGCGGCGTCGGCTGGGTGGGCTGGGCCGTCGGTCTGATTGTGCTGCTGTTTGGTGCGGCCGGCGCAGGCTATTTCTTTTTGAGCGGCAACACCAATATCGCACTGCCCAGTTTCCCTACCAGCCCACCTGAGCTGGGGCCGTTGCGTGCAGTATCGCTGACCGTCGAGGTGGTCGATGATCCTGGTCTGGATGCCAATGCGTTGATGCCACAGCTGATACAGGCATATGAAGAGCAATTGCTGGCACAGTATGGGACGGCTACGAAGATCAACCGCAACTCGACCATTAGCCTGGTTGGCGGCGTCATCGAGACCCCGGAAGGCAGCCAGTCGCGTTATAGCGCCACGTTGAAGGGCTGGGCCAGTACGCCGGTTGACTCTCCTTGAGTGTGTTGTGCGACATCATACCACATTCAGTTGATCACTGGTATGTGCTTTGCTCGGAAGCGGAACGCCTGCTTTGGGGCGCAACGCGCTGCACCCCAAAGCAGGCTGCAAGCCGCACCTACGACCTGGAAGGCGAGAAGAGCGATACCCGTTATCAATTATCAATGGGCATCGGTATTATACCGTTAATCCGTTTGATATCCTGGCCGAACGTTTGCCCTCCCCCGTTGCCGTTGCGCGTCAGCGCCGTCTACCAAAACATATTGACAGCATCGCATCGTTCGGATAGTATTTGTTTAGGTATATCATACGAAACCTCGGAGGATGCTCTGGCCTACGGTCGTGTCCCAGCGATCCAGGAATCTGCTGCTGATCTGCAGCGCTTGTTCAAAACCACCCATCACCCACTCCTGCATCAACGTGTCCACGCGTTGTTTCTGCTGGCCAGTGGCCAGGTCACCACCCGCACGCAGGCTGCCCGCCTGGTGGGTATCAACCGCGAAACCGTGGGTGATTGGTTGCGCATCTACGCCGCCAAGGGTCTCGCCGCTCTCCTCACGCGCAAGACACCTCCTGGTGCTGTCTCCCGACTCACCCCCGAGGCCCGCGCCGACCTGGAACGCGCGTTGCGCGACCCCGAGGGCTTTCCCTCCTCTGACGCCATCCGCGACTGGCTCTGGCAGCAGCACGGTATCCACTACAACACTCGCTCCCTGAGCAATCTTTGCCGCATCACTTGGGGTATTCGTGCCAATTTCGTGCATCCACGTCCAAAAAAAAGCACCTGAGGTAATCCTCCAGTTCCAGGCGACCCTGGGCGAGCAGTTGGCGGCGGCGGTGCCACCGGAGAACACGAAGCCCATTCGGGTGTTTGCCCAGGATGAGAGCCGCTGGAGCCTGCGCCTGATCCAACGACGGCGCATCACCGCAAAGGGCATCAAACCGGAGGGCACCACGGTGTTCCGCACCGAGACGACCTGGCTATTTAGCGCGGTCTACCAAAGCATTGTGGAAATACCGCAAACTTTTTAAGCGTTCTGCTTCAACAGTAGAAGGATACGCCGAATGGATCTTGCGATGATATTACAATGTTTTTGGGTAGTCGACCCGAC
Organism: Chloroflexaceae bacterium; assembly: GCA_012034075.1. Lineage (GTDB taxonomy): Bacteria > Chloroflexota > Chloroflexia > Chloroflexales > Chloroflexaceae > JAAURD01. The sequence continues at coordinate 8,328 of JAAURD010000205.1, forward strand.
CTGACGGGGAGGGCTTCTGGCTGATAT
>JAAURD010000206.1 GCA_012034075.1 Chloroflexaceae bacterium
CCGATGTACGCGGAATTCCGCGATTTGTGCCCATGGAAAACTATGCCAGTAGCTTTGGCTGGCAGTGGCAGCACTTTCGTCGGACCCAACTTGATAGCGCTTCGGGGCTGTCGATTTCGGCCGAACGCTTCTGGCGGCAGAGCGGCTGGCAAGCGGCGGAACTGGCTGGCCGGCGTGTGCTGGATGTTGGCTGTGGCGCCGGTCGCTTTGCCGAAGTCGCCCTGGCAAGCGGTGCCACCGTCGTTGCGTTAGATTATTCGCTGGCCGTGGATGCATGCCGCCAGAACCTTGGGCCACACCCACGCCTTGAAGTCGTGCAGGGTGATATCTATGCGCTGCCATTGCGCCCGGCGGCATTCGATGCGGTGTATTGTTTTGGCGTGTTGCAGCATACCCCCGATGTAGCACAAGCCTTTCTGGCATTGCCGGATATGGTGAGGCCCGGTGGTTGTCTGGCGGTAGACGTGTATGCTCGCCGACTCGTCGATCTCGTCCAGCCGAAATATTGGTTGCGCCAGGTGAGCTGTCATATGCCACCAGCATCACTCTTTCCGCTGGTCTATGCGCTCTGCCGGCTGCTGTTGCCAGTCAGTACCCGAACCGGGCAACTGCCCGCTATCGGGCACGCCCTGCGCTCACTCTGGCCGATTGCAAACTACACTGGCGTCTATTCACTCACAGCCACCCAACTGATGGAGTGGTCCGTGCTCGATACGTTTGATCGTCTGGCGCCACAGTATGACCAGCCACAGACCGTGCAGCAGGTGCGACGCTGGTTTGAGCTTGCTGGTCTGGATCAGATAGCGGTCTTTCGTGATGGTCTGGTGGTTGGTCGTGGTTGTAAACCAGGAGTGATATGATGGTAGAACGTCGCGTCAGCAAGCTCTTTCTTTTGCTCCCGGCCCTGGCCGCAGGTCTGCTGCTGAGCTTGCTGTTTCTATTCGATGTGGTTTTTCCGGTCGAGGTATCAGTGCTGTTACTGCTCCTGGTGACGACCTGGGGGCTGGTGTGGTTTCGCACTGGTCACATCTCCCTCTTGTTGCGCCTGAGTATTGTCATCTATGTATTGCCCTTCAACAAAACCCTGGAGTATCTCTGGGGTGGCACCCCGGTGCTCTATCCGACGCCGCTGGCAACCATGCTGAGTACCGACCGGCCGCTGGTGAGCCAGATGCTGATGCTTGCTCTGGTGGGTTTGCTGGGTTTGCTGGTGGGCTTTGGGCTGGTGATTTTCTTTCGGCGTGATGCCCATTTCGCGACCGAACCAGACTTCAGCCAGCCATTACCCACACTCGATCATGTGAGCTTCTGGGTCGCACTGCTCGCAGCGGTTGCTTTTTCGTGGATGAGTGCTCAGCCAGAGACGATTTTGACCACGCCCTATATGCAGGGACCTGATTCCTTTGCGACCACACTCAATTTTAATTCAGCATATACTGTTTCATATGCGCTATTGTTTCTGCTCTTTATTGATGCTGAGCGTGAACACACGAATCTGTGGCGACGACAGTGGAAGCTGCTGGCTATCCTGGGGGCGACCATCTTTATTACCGTCTTTCTTCAGTTTTTGCGCGGCGACCGTGAGGTGATAAGCCTCCTTGTCGGCTTGATGGCGCTCTATATTACCAGTCCGGCGGTTCGGCGACCGATGTACCAGTCCATGACACAGCCACCTCAGAGCAATACCATGGTTTCACGGAGCAAACGTGAATGGCGGCGGGTCGCTCGTCTCATCGCGCCTATTGTTGTCATTGCCATAGTTGCATCAATTCTGGGTAGCGTGCGGCGAACCCTGAGTCAATCGGATGCTCCTTTGGATGTGGTTGACGCTCTGGTCGAGAATCTGGAGTATGGCACCTGGAATGCGATTTCGCTAACGAACCTGGGCATTGCGATGAAGTATCGCTATGATGATATTGACTATCTCTATGGACAGACCTTTGTGGAATATGCCATGTCGTTGCCTCCAGGGTTTATCACATCGGCACTGGGCATTGAGCGACCACTTGAGGGGAATCGCGGCCCGGCCTGGTGGTTTGTGGGGATTGGATCGGGGGGTATTCATATCGCGCTGGTGCCATTCCGGAACTTTGGTATTTTTGGGGTATTTGTGATTGTGATGATCTATGGCTGGTGTATTGCCCAGTGTGAACTGGCAAGTTATCGTGCAGCAGTCTGGCAGCGGATGCTCTATGCAGCCATGGTCAGCACGTTGCCGCTCTGGTTCTGGTATGGTGATATGTATATCATCCGTGTGCTGATGGTTGCAGCGCTGGCGGTGCTGGCCTATCATCTGGCGCTGCGGTTGGGCGAGCAGGTGCTACCCGGACGTTTCCCCTCGCCCGTGCGTTGATATCGGGTTTTGACGGCCCTCACCCCGGCTCCCCTCCCAAGGAGGGAGAGGGGAGTCTCCATGCGCGGTCTCCCTGTGTCCCTTGTGGGAGAAGGGACGGGGATGAGGGGTGAATGCAGCGCGGCTTGTAGCCGCGACCGGGGTGGGACCGTAGGCGCAGCTTGTCGCTGCGTAACCTATCCGCCACACGGAGCGCCAACAGACCAGGGCATTTTTGCTCCACCAAGCACGGAACGCCCGACGCAGGTGCGACATCGTAGGCGCGGCTTGTCGCTGCGTAACCTATCCGCCACACGGAGCGCCAACAGACCAGGGCATTTTTGCTCAACTAATACCAATACCAAATTCGGGTGATCACTGGTATGCGCTTTGATAAAACACGGAGCGCCTGCTTTGTAGGGACGCAGCACGCTGCGTCCCTACAAAGCAGGCTGCAAGCCGCACCTATTTTTTATATTGATTAACCGAATTTGGTATCACACCGATTGATCCATCGTTCCGTTGTCAATTATCAATTGTCAATTATCAATTATCCGACACCTGTGGTTTGGGCTTGATCAGCGCGATCAATGGCTCCATCGCACGGGTATCGCCCAGCAACTCAAGCGAGGCGACCGCTACCTGGCGCACCTGTTCGTCATCGTCTTTGAGCAGCCGGATCATCGGGTCAACCGCACTGGCATCGCCGATACGGGCCAGCGCATGGGCAGCTACCGCCCGCACCGCTGGCTGTGGATGACTCAGGGTGGCAATCAATGGCTGTACCGCTTCCTGACCAATGCGTACCAGGGTATCGACAATCGCTTTACGTGTATCGTCATCGTTGTAGAGCAACGCGGCAATAAGCGGTGAGACCGCCACCGAACCGACATCGGCACAGCGGGACCACTGGCCCTTCACCACAAAGTAGGTGATGCTATGGTGATCGCGGCCCGGTTGCCAGGCCAGGCAATCGAGGGCATCGGCCGCAGCCAGCCGCACCTTGACTTCACGGTGGTGTAACGCCTCAAGCAGCGGGTCGATAGCAGCCGTGCCCAGGGCAATGCACTGGTCCCAATCACGCTTCAACACAGCAAATCGGGCTGCCGTTTGATCGCGGCCTGGTTGCCAGCCGGTGCGCTCAATCAACTCCAGCAGGGCCTGCCGTTGCTGGCCGCTGGCCCTCTGAAATGTCTGGAGCAAGGGTTGCATCAGGCCAACTTCCAACGCCGTCGGCGAGAGCCGTAGACCAATCTGCTCAAGCGCCCAGAATGCGGTTTCATGCTGGTCATCCGGTCGGTTCTGAATCGCCTTGATCATGGGCATGACAGCGGGCAGATCTCCAATCTGGCCCAGCACCAAGGCGGCATTGCGATGGATCTGCATATCACGTTCATTCAAGGCCGAAACCAGGCGCTCACTAGCGAGCAGGCCAAGCGCTGCCAGCGTTTCAATCGCAGCTTTGCGGACATCACTACGGCTATGGCCGAGTGTTTCAATCAGCGGCCGAATAGCAATCGTGCCCAGCTCAATGCAGCGTTGCCACTGGCCCTTGATAATCGCATAACGCGCCCCGGTCTCATCCCGTGCGGGTTGCCAGCCCAGGCGCTCTAGGGCCAGGGCGGCATGGCGGCGGGTATCTTCGTTGGGGCTTTGCAAGGTCGAAATGAGCGGATAGATGGCTGCTGAACCGATGTTGATACAGGCATCCCAATCGCCTTTGAGGATGTAGTAGACCGCACCGATGGGACTCTGGTGCAAATATCCAGCAGTGTGTTGGAGCAGTGCAGTCACCGAGCGGCGGTGCGGGTCTTTGCGCCGATGGAATGCCTGCACCAGTGGCTCCACCAGGTCGTGCTGCAAGGTCTCTGGCGGCATGCGCATACCCATATGGGTGAGCGCCAGAAACAGCACACTGGCTTCACGCTCGTCGCTCTGCTGCAATGCCGTAATCAACGGCGCAACTGCCTGACCATCGCCTATTTTGGCCAGCACCCAGGCGGCGGTGATGCGCTGCATCGCATCGCAACTGGCGAGCGCAGCGATAGCCACGGGGAGCAGCGCCCATCGGGCGCCCTTGCGCGGGCGTGGGTTGGGATCGCCATAGTTGCCAATGAGTGGTCGCAATGACCGTGGATCGGCCAGGCGACCGAGTGCTACCACTGCCAGGCCACGGATATCGGGATCACGGTCACGCAGTGCCTCGATCAGGGCCGGCACGCTCTCGCTGCCAATCGCTACCAGGGTATCGATCATCGAGCGATGCACCTGCGGATCGCTCGTCTGCCGCATAGCGGCCACCAGCGGTGCCACCGCCTCGGCGCCAAACTCAATGCAGCGATGCCACTCGCCTTTGACAATCCAGTAATTGGGGCCATAGTCTGGTGGCGCCGAGCGGTAGCCCAACTTTTCCAGAATGCGGGCAGCGTAGGTGCGAACCTGCGCATCGGGCTGTTCCAACGCCTCGATCAGGGCCGGGCGTGCCACCTGATCCATTTTGATTAGGGCCGCGCTGGCAGCTTCGCGCACACTGCTCTCGCTATCACGCAAAAGCTCAATCAGCGCCGATACGCCACGCTCGTCGCCCACCTGACCGATCACGCTCACCAGTGCCCGCCGCGTGGTGGGTGAGTCGGCATGCATATAATCGAGCAGATAATCCATCACGGGCGGTCCCATCTTGACCAGTGCCCAGAAGCCGGCCTGCCGCACCTCGGTGTTCGGGTCATCCAGCAGGGTTATGAGTGGCCCGACCACGGGTGGCCCGATGCGTACCAAAGCCCAGAAAGCTACCTGGCGGGAGTGGGTGGTGCCGTGTCGCAACGACTCGATCAGCGGCATGACGGCTGGCTCGCCAATCTCGACACAACGGTTGACATCGCCCTTCATAATCCAGTAGCGGGCACCGGCCTCACTCTGGTCGGGTTGCCAGCCCAGCCGTTCAATCAGACGCGTGGCCGATGCACGCATGGCCTCGGGTTCGTTCTTAAACGCATCGACCAGCGGTTGCACCAGGTCGGCGGTCGGGTCGCTCAGCCAGACGCCAATCTGGGCGAGGGCACTGAGTGCGCCGGCGCGTTCTTCCTCGTCCCAGTGTTTGAGCATCAGGATGATGGGCTGCACTGCCCGTGGATCGCGAATCAGGGCCAGGGCCTCAACCACTGCCTCACGCACCGGCTGATGCTCATCATGCAGCAGTGTGATCAACGACTCCAGTGCGCGTGCATCGCCAATGCGGCCGAGTGCACGGGCAGCTAGCGTGCGAATGGGCGGACGCGTATCACTCAGATGCCCAATCAGGGGATTCACCGAGATAGGGACCATCTGGGCCAGCGTTTCTAGCACATGGCGGTGGTTTGTGTCCGGGTCCTCGAGAAAGGCTTCGAGCAATGGGTCGATTGCGGGTGCGCCAATTGCCAGACACTGCTGCCAGTCACCTTTGATAATGTGGTAGCGAGCACCAACCTCATCACGACCAGGTTGCCATTGCATATGCCCCAATGCCATGGCCGCCGATTGGCGCACCTCCGTCCGTTCATCGGAGAGGGCGCCAATCAGGCCATCACGGGCCGGACGACCAATCTTCATCAGGGCAGTTAAAGCAGCCTCACGGGCAATGTCGTTGCTCTCTTGCAGTGCCTCAATCAAGGGCTGCACCACGCAGGAGTCGCCAATCAGGCCGAGTACTTCGGCGGCAGCTTTATGCAGGGCCGGGTCGCGTTGCTGGTGCAAGGCAGCGATCAGTGGCTCTATCGCCGGGCGACCGATTTTGGTGAGCGTGGCATAGGCGGTCAGGCGAATATCACCATCTTCGTGTTGGAGCAGGGTAATCAGTGGTGCAACTGAGGGGGCGCCCATTTCGCTTAAAGCCCATGAGGCGCCCTGGCGAATATGGGTATCGGTGTTATGCAGGGACTCAATCAGCAAGGGCACCGCCGGTGCGCCGATGTCTACACAGCGGCTCCACTGGTCTTTCATCATCCAGTAGATGACACCACAGGTATCGGCCCCAGGTTGCCAATCCAGATCATCGATACCCTGAATAATGATTTCGGCTTTGTCGCTGGACACATCTTTGAGACCGGTGAGCAGCGGTTCGATCAGGGTGCTTTGGCGTGTGGTCGGGTCGATGCGTTGCCCAATACGAACCAAGGCGTTGGCCCCGGCTTCAAAGGGTTGCTGCTCCCAGACCTGCATGGCTGCAATGATGTGGGGCAGCACACGAGCATCGCCAATGGCCCCCAGCGCGTCAATCACGGCGTATTCAACGGCTGGTTGCGGGTCACCCAGGGCCATCACCAGTGGCTGAATGGCATGCCTGTCACCGATACGGGCCAGTGTCTGTGCGGCGATCAGACGAACATGCTCATCTTCACTGCGTAACGCAAGGATGAACGTATCTTGCGGTGCTTGAATCTGCACCAGGGTTGCGATAGCGGCATAGCGCACCGGGGCGTGGTGGTCACGCAGGGCCGCTGTTATCGGGCGGACAATACGCGGGTCACGGGTCTGGGCCAGTGAACGGATGACGGCCTCGCGGACATCGGGGTCGTTATGCTTAATGGCGGCGAGCATCGGTTGAAAACTCGCTTCGCCAAAGTGGCTGAGCAGCTGAATCGCGTTCTGGCGGATGTCTTTATCCCAGTGGGCCAGTGTCTGAATCAGCGGGTTAATCGCGGGTACGCCAATCTGCCGGCATTTTTGCCAACCACGTTTCACAATCCAGTAGGCCGCCCCGGTTTCGTCGTTCTCGGGTATCCAACCAATCCGATCCAGTGCTTCGGCGGCGTGGGTGCTGACATGCTCACGACGGTCGAAGAGCGCTTCGGTCAGGGCTTCGATAGCCGGTTCGCCAATATTGACCAGTGCTTCCGAGGCTGCCTGATGGACACTCCAATCGGTGTCGCCAAAGGCGGTGAGGAGTGATTGCACGGCAAGCGGGCTGCCGATCATGCCCAGTGTTTTGGCAGCGGCGGCACGGATCTGGGCATTCTCGCTTTCCAGATGGTCGATCAGGGGGGGAATGGCCGGATGACCGATCTGAACCAGGGTTTCCCCGGCAACCTGACGCAAGGCTGGTTCCGATTCAAGCAGGAGCTGCATCAGCGGTTCAACCGCTTCGGGGCCGATTTGGATCAGGGCCTGGGATGCACGTTTTTGGGCATACTGGCCGGAGGTACGGATGATATCGAGCAGCGGTGGCACCGCAGGCGGACCAATTGCGACACACCGATCCCACTCACCGCGCAGAATAAAGTAGAGCGCACTGGTAGCACTCTGATCGGGCAACCAGCCAATATCGGCGAAGAAGTTGCTCAGGGTCACACTCAGGTTGCTGGCGCGTTCACCGGCCATATTCCAGTCAGGCGTCCAACCCATGTTTTCAAGGACCCTTTCATGGACAATGGCTTCAATATGATCGCGGAAATGCTCAAGCACGGGTTCAACGATCACTCGTTCGGTATCCAGCGGGTTGAGTGAGCGACCGATGCGTGTAAGCGCGGTAAAGATAGTGTTGGTGTCAATGCTTTTGCCATTGGTCTGTTTTTTGTGCTCTAACATTGCAATGAGTGGCGCGACTGCGCGTTTATCGCCAATGTTGCCTAGCGCTTCTATCACCGATCGTCGAACTTGCGGTTGTGGGTCATGTAGGGTCGTAATCAGTGGTTCAACCGCGCGAGGACCACCCAGCTGGCCCAGCGCTTGAACCGCTGCTTCACGGATCTGGGGGTTACTGTCGCGCACCAGTTCCGTCAACGGGCCAATTGCCTGCTGATCACCCAGTTCCGCCAGGGCTCGAATAACATGCTGACGTACCTCCAGGTCTTTTTGATTGGTAAGTATTTTAATCAGGCCAGATATATCTTGTTTTGCCTGTAATTTGTCAATATTGGGAACACCGATCAGGGCCATCGTTTTACCTCACGCTTCATTGTTCTGGG
>JAAURD010000207.1 GCA_012034075.1 Chloroflexaceae bacterium
GTGCAACTTTATGCCGATCAGTTGGTGCCGCAGACCTACTGGTGCCCCCCTGAAGATGTGCAGGATTATGCCGATTATGTCAAAGCCATGGTCGAGCGCTACGATGGCGATGGCATTCGTGATGCCGATGGCTCGCCTCGCATTACTATCTGGCAAATCTGGAATGAACCCAACGCCTGGGAGACCTGGCCCGGCACGGCGGCCGAATATGGCGAACTGCTGAAAGCTGGCTATGCTGCTGCCAAAGAAGCCGATCCTGATGTGATTGTGGCTGTGGGTGGGTTGTTTGTGCTTGATGGTAGCCGCAAAGAAGACACCTTCATCGATGGCCTACGCTTTCTCGATGAGATGCTCGAAGCTCACCCCGATGCATGGCATGCCTTCGATGCGCTGGCCATTCATCCCTATATGCCCGATGTTGCGCCAGACCAGGTCGGTATTCTCGATAAAGTCTCGCTCTGGGGCCGCATTCAAACCACACGCGCATGGCTCGAGTCACGCACCGACAGCTTTGGCGGCGATCTGCGCCCCATCTGGATTACCGAGATTGGCTGGTCTACCTGTCTGGAAGACGATGCCTACTGCTATGCCGGTCTGGCAGCGACCGAACCGATCAGCCATGCCTACCGCTTGCTCAGCAACTATACCGATCTGACGCCAGGTCTGGCGGCGACCTTTCTCGGCGTCAGCGATACGCAGCAGGCCAACTATCTGGTGCGCTCGTATGCGATTGCTAAAGCGCTGGGGGTCCAGCATCTCAGCTTTCATCAGCTCGAGGATAAATTTGATGGTGCTGCCAACAACTTCTGGCAAGAGACCAGCATTTTGCTTGATATTGCCCATAACTACCAGGCCAAAAAAGCCTATAACGCCTACCGTGTCTTGAGTCAACAGCTTACCAATGCGTATTTTCTCGGTTTTGGCACACTGCACAACTATACCTACCAGGCCGATGCAATCAATGGCGAAGCGTTGTACCATCTGCGCTTTCGCGAGCCGGGCAATGTCTGGATCGATGTGCTCTGGCGCAATATCGGCGATGCAGATGTCACGCTTGATCTGATGGACGGCGCCACTGCATCGCTCATCACGCGTGATGGCGACGTGACGCCGGTGCGTGGCACGAGCACCTCGTTTCGAGTGAGCGAGCGCCCGATCTATCTGCGGCAGGAGCTGCCAGTAACGCCCACGCCTACCACTACCGGCACGGCGACCAGTACCGCGACGGCTACGCCAACTGGTACGCCCACGGCAACCGCGACCCCGACACCTATCCCGTATGATGCGTATGAACCAGATGATGTTTGCGACGTGGTGCAGCAGCATGAGGCGCCAGTGCCCACCGATGGCCGTGTACAGCAACGTACTTTCCATGTGCCAACGGATACCGACTGGTTCTGGTTTCCCGTGCAGGCCGACACCGCCTATCTGATTGAATCGCAGGTGCCGCCCGACTCATCGGTGGGATGGTGCTCTCCCTCTTTAGCGACTGTGAGAGCCAGCCGCTTGAAGAACAGCAGCATACCTTTACTCCCGATATCCGCCTGCGCTATACCGCCACTGCCGATGGTCTGGTGCTGGTGCAACTGAACAATGCCAACACCGGCGTATCTGGCGGCAATGTGGCCTATGACCTGGCTGTCCGCACGCTTTCGAGCAGCGCCAATGGTGCGGTGATTGTGGTGGCTGGACAGAGCCGCGCTGATGATCCCTTGCAGGCCAACATCGACCAGGTCACCGGCCAGGTCTATGCACTCTTTGCGCGACGGGGTTACCGTGCCGAGCAGATTGTCTATCTGACCCAGAACCCGCCGATCTCCCATGATGATGTTGATGGTGCGCCCACGACCGCCAATCTCGAGGCTGCCATGACCAGTTGGGTTGTCCCCTATGTTGATGCCCAAAACCCGCTGACCATCTATCTGGTGGCGCATGGCACTGCCGACCGGCTGTATCTTGACCGTGAGAACGATATCTGGCTGACACCCACCGATCTGGAGCGTTGGCTGAGCCAGTTGGAAGCGCAGCAGCCAGGGGTTGCAATGACGGTCATTATTGATGCCTCGTATGCCGGGCGCTTTTTGCCCAGTGCCAGCCAGTTGCTCAGTGACGACACCAACCGCGTCTTTATGAGCTCTACCAGCGCCAACCAGGCGGCTTACGCTTCACCCGATGGTGTTTTCTTCTCCGATTACTTTATCGCTGCACTGGATCAGGGCAGAAGCTTCTATGGCGCGTTTCAGCAAGCCCTCTGGGCGTTGCAGGCGGTATACCCCGAACAGCTGCCGCAATTGCACGATGTTGCCAGTGGCGAGATTGCGCAGCAACGCACACTCCCCGACACCGGCAGCGCCGACCTGGAACAATGGCCACCCACCATCACAACCGTCATACTCTCGTCGACCGATGACCCTGGTAGCGGTCTGATTCAAGCGGAAGTTCGCGATGATGGCAATGTAACCCGTGTCTGGTCGGAGATTTACGTACCAGATTCCAGCAATGCCACCGGTGCCATGCCCGATGCCACGTTGATTCAGGCCGAACCGATGACCCTGACGTTGAACGCCGGGGCCACCGAGAACCAGTATCAGGTGGCCTTCAGTGACCTGCAACAGGGCGGCGACTATCGTATTGTTGTCTATGCTATCGACGAACACGGCCGGCAAGCCCGCCCGGTTGCCCGTATCCTGCAGCGCCCCTGGTCGCTCTTTTTGCCGTTGGTACAGCGTTGAGGCGTTGGACTGGAGGGGCGCAGTCGGGGGGCCTCCTACAGGGACTGCCAATACACCCACGCAACACCGCCTGGCCGACACAGCAAACAAAGGAGGTAGGCACTTGATAACCTGGCTTCTCCTCGCCCTGGGTGCCACCCTCGGCGCAGCTTTGCGCTATTATACCACCATCGGTGTGGTGGGTTGGCTCGGGGTTAGCTTTCCCTATGCCACGATGATTGTGAACGTCGCTGGCTGTTTTGTTCTGGGTCTCGTCTTAACAGCAGCCGAACAACACCCATGGATCACAAACGAATATCGGTTGCTTATCGGAACAGCATTCTGCGGCAGCCTGACAACCTTTTCAACATTTAGCTATGAAACCTGGTCGTTGTTGTCCAAAGGTCAGTATCTGGCCGGAATGCTCAATGTGGTGGGCAACCTGGTGCCAGGCTTGCTCGCGGTCATGCTGGGCATCCTGCTGGCGCGGATGTGGTAGCATGGCAGCGCCTACGTCTGATCTGGCGCGTGCGGCTGCAAGCCGCACCTACGTCTGATACTACGTTGGAGCGCAGGTATCCTGTCTGTATGTGGCTACAACCGATGCCAGTCTTGCAGATCGTTTGCCCAGTACCATTCAGGTGAGGGGGTGTTCTTTTTATCAAAAAGCGAACATTCGTCCTCTTAATAGTGTATAGATGATGAGGTGTGCTACGTCCTTATACCGCATGATGGAGACATTATAGCTATTACGTGATAGATGATCCCTCACTTGCAACGTCAGAGCATGTATGGTAGAGTATGATGGTCAGTACTTGCAGAAGGAAGCATTTGTATCGTTAACAAGTCCGCTCTTGTTCTGATGACACTGCAACGAGTCACCCCCAACAATATGTTGGTCTCATCAATTCGTGTGCGGTACTCCTCCCGTACTGATCATACTATACCCTCTCATCGGAACCTTTCTGTTACCATAGACCACAACAAGTACTCTGTTCACCATAGCCAGAAGGATGTGCTCCCATGATACATCGACCATATGGCGTGCAGTATGAAGCAGTCAGTCCAGAGTATCTGGAACAGCGTCAGCTGCGGAAAGGCGTCGGGGTTGTGCTGCTCTGGGCGCTTGGTGTCGGCGCCGTTATTTCGGGTAATTTTTTTTGGTTGGAACTTTGGATTGGCCGCCGGTGGTATCGGTGGTCTGGCAGTAGCTACTGGTTTGATGGCGATCATGTATATCTGCATAGTCTATTGCATTACTGAACTTTCCACGGCTATGCCCCATGCGGGTGGGTTTTACTCTTTTGCCCGCACCGCCTTTGGTCCGTGGGGTGGCTTTATCATTGGCGTGACCGATACGATTGAGTATGTGTTAACCCCCGCAGTGATTGTGGTTGGAATTGGTACCTATCTCCAGACGCTCTTTCCCGATATACCGGTCTCTTTCTGGTGGATCACTGCGTATACGTTTTCCATCACACTGAATATTCTGGGGACACTGCTGACGCTGCGTGTTGGCCTGGTGCTCACCCTCCTTGCTATCGGTGTGCTGGTACTCTTTTACGTGGGTACGCTCGTGACCGGTGCATTTCAGTGGGATTTGCTCTTCAACATACCACCCGATCCGGGTCAGACAGCTGCTTTACCCTATGGTTGGTATGGAATGTTCCTCGCCATTCCGTATGCTATCTGGTTTTTTCTGGCGATTGAGCAGGTGCCACTGGCGGCTGAAGAGGCCAGCAACGTGCGGCGAGACATGCCCAACGCGCTTTTGACAGGGATGATCACCCTGATCATCCTGGCGATAGCCACCCTGATCATCAACAGCGGAGTTGGCGGCGGTGCAGCGGCAATCGGAGCATCAGCATCGCCCCTGATCGATGGCTTTCGCATGTTCATCGATGGTGACATACCAACAGTCGCCGTAACAGTCATTTTGCTCAGTGGTCTGACTGCCAGTTTTCATACCATTGTCTATGCCTATGGTCGTGTGCTCTTCTCCATGTCACGTGCGGGCTACTATCCCCGCTGGATTTCGGTGACCGGATCGCGCACTGGGACACCGCATGTCGCACTGATCGTCGGTGGTCTGCTGGGTCTCATTGCAGCCTGGCTCATCGATACCTTTGAGACTGGTAGCCTCGGTGCAATCCTGCTCAATATGGCCGTCTTTGGCGCGGTCATCTCCTATATTGGCGTCATGGCCAGCTATATAAAAATCAAACGCGACCGACCCCAGATGAAACGACCATATCGTAGCCCGCTAGGTATTCATGGTGCGGTCGTGGGGATTATTCTGGCCGCTCTGGCGCTGGTGGCGACACTTGCGGTGCCCGATTATCGCCCCGGCATTATTGGCCTGATCATCATCCTGGGACTGGCCCTGCTCTATTTTGCGGCATACAGTTCGCAACATCTGGTGGCCCAGGCACCCGAAGAACAGAATGCACTCTCACTTGAGCAGCGTGTTGCTGCGTTACAAACCGCGCTCGACCATGAACAAATTGCGCGGTCACAGGCCGAACAGATCCTCCATGCCCGTGCAGATGCAGTACGTGCCGTGCTGCACGATTTGAACCACACCGTTCAGGCAGTCCAGGCCGCGCTGGATGTATGGGTTATGGAATTGCAGGCAGCCGAGGCTGATGCAACGATGACGACCAGTGGTCATACCCGTTTGCAGGCAGCGCTCAATCAACAGAAAAACCTGTTGGAAGAAATGCGTGATGCAGCATTGCTCGAAGGGAATGCGCTGATGCTGCATCCTGTGCCGACCAATATAACAGAACTGGTGCAGCACGTAGTGGAACAGATGCGGCCACGGTATGAGATTGCCGAATGTGCGTTGAACCTGCGTGTCAGCGAAGGGGTACCATTGGCCTGGTGTGATCCTCACCGAATCCGGCGGGTGGTCTTTAATGTCCTGGACAATGCACTCCGTTACACATCGTCATGTCGTGATGATGGTCTGGTTGAGGTAACCCTCACATACGAAACGCAGCGGGTGCTCTGTCAGGTACGTGATAATGGGCGGGGTATTGCCCCTGATGACCTGCAGCGCCTGGGTCAGAAATTTACCCGATTGGCACGCGGTGAACACGATACTGAAGGTATGGGCCTGGGATTGAACTTTTGCATTGGGATTTTACGTCTCAGCAATGGCAGTCTTGATCTTACCTCCCCCGGTTTAGGTCATGGCACGACCGTCTTGATACGTTTGCCAATCCCGCCGATTGCTGTGACGATGGGTTCAGCAAAAGCCAATGACTCTGATTCGCCTGGAGCAGACCGTCAGGAAGGAACAGTACGATGAAAAACAAGCCTTTGCAAGGGGTGTCTCTTCTTCTGGTTGAAGATGCCGCGGATATCGCTTTGAGTTTGAGTGAAGTGTTCCGCTATGCCGGAGCAGCCAAGGTCGAGATCAAAGCGAGCGCACGCCAGGCTCGCAAACGTCTGGTGGTTGATCCAGCACCGGACATGGTATTACTCGATCAGCATATCGCGGGCGGTGAAACGGGCGTCCAGCTGGCGCTCTGGATGCGTGAACAGCCCGGCTTACATCAGACGCTGCGCATATCGTACAGTGGCTCTGACCCGGATGAGTTGCGCAATCAATGCCCCGATAACCAGGTCTTTCATGCCATTATTACCAAACCCATCCCCATTCCCCATCTGGTGGAAGCACTGACAAACCTGCTATCCACCGATACCGATGCGCACGATACCGATGCGCAGTCACCGTAACGGGCTCATCGTTACTGCACCCGATCAAGCACGGTCCAGCCATATTCCGAATGATGGGTCATGGTCAACACCAGGCCGGTCGCATCATGCGGCACATCAAAGAGCAGTGGCACGCTGACCATGCCGCCACCTGGTTGAATGTCATCTTCCAGTGCCAGATCACCCCGTTGCCCCCGTCCATACACCTCCAGATAGGCTGAAGAAACATCCGGCAGCGGTCGGTAGGAACGACCTTGATCGTCAATCAATACAAAAAAATCAGGTGGAATACGGCGTGCCGTATCGGTATTGTTGCCCACCGACAACAACGCCAGAATACATTGTCCCTGTGGTTGAAACGACCCGATGGTGCCTTTCAAAATCTGGGTATACCCTGGAGTCACCAGGGTGGCACTCCAGCCATCGGCCTCAAGCGGTGTACCCGGCAATACCTCATTGGGTTGCGGTGGGCCACTGCCAGCACGGACGGGCACACGCGGTGTTGGCGGGGCGGGCCAGAGAGCAGGATTGCCTGCCGTAGCGGCAGCTACCGGCGAAGCGTCGTTCGCACTGTCTGGCAGCGGGGAGCTTGTAACCAGCGTCGCTGTCACGGTCGCTGGTCGTTCAATCGATGGAAATGGCCCGCTTGCCGCATCGTCAGCTGGCACCGGCCCAGATTCCACTGTATCAGACGATGCGATGGTATTGCTCATGGGCACAGCTGCGGTTGGCACCACTGGCACTGCAACAGCTGTTTCAAGCGGCATCGTTGGTTCATTCGGATCAAAAGGCGGCGGATCGGCCTGGGTTACCGGGTTGCGAGTACGGGTAGCGGCAACCACGCGTGGTGTTGGTGGTGCGGGCAAAATAGGTGTGGGCACGCTGATAAACGCATCAGAGTCAGAGAATGGAACACCAGATGCAGTGGGTACACTGGCAACGGGGGTTGCGCTTAAGCGCATCATCGATGAACCGATGAACCAGAGCAAGAAACATGCAAGCACCGTGGCTGTACCAATTGCTGCCCAGCGCATCCAGGCCGGCTGATGTTGTTGCGTGTCAGCGAACGGTGCTGCATGCGTGTGTGGCTCAAGTTCGTGCAACCAGGCCAGCGCCAGTTGCCGCTCCTCCGCATCGACGGCTATGTCGGCTAGACACGACCAGGCTGGCACATGGCGCGGCTGGTGGCGCAAAATCGCCCGTAACAGCACACGCGCATCGGCCAGTTGTCCTGCATCGCGGTAACGTATGGCAACGGCAAGCAGATTATCCAGTTCTTCGGGGGTCATTTCAGTGCTCAACCCCGAGCCGTAGTGTCCGCAACCCCCAGTGATGCTCACATAGTCTTTAATAGGGCACGCTCCAGCCTTGATCTACAAATGCACGAGAGAAGAAGACTAGGCCGGATGCATCGCCCGCGACGTCATAAATCAAGGGCACGCTGCGGGTGATAGTATCTGCTGGTACGGGTGTTTCCTGACTCTGGTCAGCGCCGCCAAATTGGTTCATATACGCCGTTGAAACCGCTGGCAGCGAATCATACACACGCCCTTGTGCATCTTTGATGACTAGGAAGTTGGCTGGAATAGCTGTATCCTGGCCGGTGCCATTGGCTACATTCACAAAGACCACGATAAACCGACCCGATGGATTGAAACTGCCGATTGGCCCATTGATCGCATTCATAAAACCTGGATTCGTAAACGTCCAGTCAGCAACTTGCAGCGGTGCGCCATATGGGATAAGAAGGGGATTGGCGACTGAGACATCGGTTGCAGGCTGTGGCTGCTCCGGCTGCGGCTGCTCCG
>JAAURD010000208.1 GCA_012034075.1 Chloroflexaceae bacterium
CGCCCAGGTATTGCTGATCGCCAATGGTCACTGGGCCGCGCGGTTGCCCGATAAACCAGCGACTGAACTGCAAGGGCAACGCGAGGTCAAGGTCATAGCGAGCTTTGAGACGGGCAATCTCTTCGGCTGAAGGACAACGCGGGTCACAGATCATTTCGCCGCGCAGTTGCTCCACCGGGTTGCCCGGTGCGAGTGATAGCAGAACAAACGAGACGACTGCTGCCAGAAAGATGATAACGATCATAAAGAGCAGCCGCCGGATAAGAAAGCGGATCATAGTTGTTCCATCAGGCTGGGTGAGCAGAACCAGCGAACGGGTCTGCCCACCAGGATCAATCCAACATACATTTGCTGGACTATGGCGCTTGCCAGCTGGGCAACGGGCTGGCAAACAACGTCAGCTCCCGTTGCTCGGCTTGCCCGTTAACGCACAATAAACAGGTTCATGTCGATATGCTCCCAGGTGGGGCTAGCAATCGGATAGACCTGAATGCTTCCCGCTTCGCCCTCCTGAAGCACGGTTTCCAGTTCTGGCCCGGCGCCCAGGGTTTCACGGCCAAGCACATCTACACTGCCGTTGAGTAACTGGGCTACGGCCTGGTTGGTATCTTCATAAAACTCAATAATGATTGTCTTGATTGCTGGTTCGCCCCGGTAGTAAAACGGGTTGGCTTCCAGCGTCATACGCTGACCCTTTTGCCAGTCAACCACGCGGTAGGGCCCATAGCTCAAGGGACGTTCGGCAATTTCGGGCAATGTAGACCACTCGCTGGCTGGCACATCGGCCAGAACACGCCCATCTGAGAGGACTTGATGGGCAGGATAGGCGCCCATGGTATACAGGTTGGAATAGGTGCCCCAGGTCAACACAAAGTATTCGGGCCATTGCGCACCGGGCAGATAGTGAATGGTATAGGCGGTGTCGCTGGTGAACTCAACGTCTTCCATCGAGGTACATTCAATCTGTGAGACGGCGCCCACATCGGGATCACAGTTGATGGCATAGCCCAGTTCAAAATCGGCCTGCTTTACGGGTTCACCATCTTCCCAGGTCAGCCCCTCTGGCATATTAAACGTGACGCTGAGCTTTTTCATCTCGATGGTGCCATCTTCATAGATGATGGTCTCACCATTGGCATCAACGACCTCGATGCCAGCAGCAAGCTCAACTGGTTCACCTGAGGTGCTCCAGACCATATCGCCTTCGCTCACCTCAATGGTCTCGTTGGTAGCAGCGCCATTTTCAATGGTCGGAAGTTCCGCGACACCGGCGGGTTGATAGTCATAATCATACGAGGTGCCAATGCGTTCACGCACCAGGCTGCCGGCAATATTGGCAACCGATGCACTCTCTACCACCAGGAAGAGCGATGCCGGCTCTTGGCTAAAGCCCAGAATGACGGTATCGGCGCCGTCGCTCAGCTGCCAATCGGTAATATTGGCAACATAGGAGTCGATGGTCGGGTCATCACGAAAGTTGACCAGATTGTTCGAGGCCGCTGATGCTTCAAAGCGGTTAAACACCGGCAGGCTCACCATATCCTGGGTAAATGCTTGCTGGAATGTGGCATACTGAGCGATGCGTTCTTGACGATCCAGGGTATTGTTGGCTGCCAGAATCGCTTTATCCGCGGTTTCATTGCACCAGCCCATATAGTTCTGGCCTTCCCAGTTATTTGCAGGCAGCGGTATCTGCGAGCAGGCATAGAGCGAAACACCACTGGGGTCGGCCTGGCCTACCCAGGCATAGGCACCCAGTTCAAAGTCGCGGCGTTGCAGACCACTAGCGCCACCAAACCACCATGAGGCAGGGGCGTATTTGGGAATGATTTCAATACCACAGTTATTGCGCATCTGCTGTACAAAGACTGAGGTCCAAATCTGACGAAACTCGGCATCGGTCGTCGTCAACTCAAGCGAGAGCGGTTCTTGCTCTGCATTGATGCGGGTTTCGCCCTCGCCCTGGTCAACCCAGCCGGCTTCTTCGAGCAGTTGCTTGCCAACTTCGGGATCGAAGGGATAGGTGGTAATATCTTGCGATAATGCCCAGTGACCCTGGGGCACAAAGCTATCCATCAACAGCTGTGCCTGTTCTTCAGCCGCGAGGAATGGATAGACCGAGCTGATAAGCTCACTCCGGTTGGTACAGTGAGCCATGGCCTGGCGCACGCGCACATCGCTCAAAATCGGGTGGGGTTCACCGTTACTGGCGGTTTCGGCGGTTGGTTCGGGTTCAGGGGTATCGGTGGTTTCGGTTTCTTCTTCGGTGGGTTGATCGGGTTCTGTTGCTTCGGTCGGTTCGGCATTGGGGTCTGGTGTGGCTGTGACGACAACCGGTACTTCAACTGTTTGCACTTCGACATTGGCGGGTGGCGTGGTACCACCACAGGCTGCCACTAATGGCACAATGAGGAGTAAAAACAGCAGCCGAGCCATGTGGGACCTTACGTGTTGTTGCATCTGTTTGTTCCTTCAATTCTCTGAATACACCATGATGAATACTATAATCCGAGCGCGTTATCACGCATTTCGATCAGGCATTGCTGCGGTTCGTATCATCGACACCATCTGCTGGACTGACTGAACCGGTGTGCGGTACATATTCGCCTCGGTTGATCGCATGTCCCAGGCGGCTTGGTCAACATACATATCACCATTGGGCGTGCATTGTATGGCCGAGAAGCCAGCGATCAGCCAGCCGCAAGCGCTGAGGAGACTGATGCTATCATGGGACGAAAGTAGGTTCGTACATACTATACTTGAGATAAAGAGATCATGTCAAGTACCGAACGACAGCAGCTCATGAGAACGCACTCACTGACGGGAAAGCAAACGGAACATGGACGATGTCCATGTTCCGCCTCTGGATGGGGATCACCAGGTTCTTGGAACTATCTGAGCTGAAGAGCGTTTTCGGGTGGTGTAATGGTAATCGCACCGTTGATATCGGAAAACCGAATATTGCTACTCACTTCTATACGACTATCCGGGTTATCAGTCGGTGTACCGGCCAGGCCGGTGCTGATCTGGCGAATATAGCCATCGTCGCATAGCCAGAGCGATACGTTGGCATACTCGAGATCAAACGATTCGATCAGTTCTTGCATGGATTCATCGGGTACCAGGGATGCTAATTCACCCGAACCGACCAGTTCATCGGTGATATAGATGGTACAGGACTGACCGTCCAGGGTTTCGCTGCCCTGTGATTGAAAAGCGGTCATACCGATATCTTCGGGTAAGATTGCCTCCGGCGCAAATGAGTTTGAATCGACGATTTCGGCAAAGGCCTGACCGGCATCACCAAGTTGGTACCAGGCATCTTCTTCAGCCCCTGGAAATGGTAACGGCCCGCGGGCATAGAACGTGTTATCGACCACCATAAACTCAAAGTTGAAATTACCATCGGTGCCCAGTTCTTCATCACCGGTGGCGTTGGCCTGAATGGTGAGCTGTGCGTTCGACTCTTGAAAGGCACCGTTCATCGTAAATTCGATAGTGGCTGCTTCATCACCACTGACCTCACTCCGTGCAGTGATGTCCATACGATAGGTATCGATGTTGCTGGTCTGCTTCTGGGCATCGCGAATGAGTGCAGCAGTCTGACGGTTTTCGCCAAGCGGACGGTCAGCTCCACCATCTGAGCCTTGTGGAGGAACAGGCGGCTGGTTTGGTTCGGGCGGGGGTACCGCCGGAGCAGGTGGCTGAACCGGTTCGATGGGGTTGAGCGGTGGCTCTGCTGGCTGACCTGGCGCTGCTGGTGGCACCGCGTCGGCGGGTGTGCGTGTGGGCGGAAAAGCTGGGGTGGGTGCAGCTGGCTCGGTGAGCAACACACTGCTTAACCAGCCTTCGGTGTTCACTGCTGCGCGGTTGGGCACACAATCGGCGGCAAGCTCGGTAAGCCGAATACGGCGCCACAGGATCGTATCCACTTCCTCGGAATCGAGAAAGACGACCTGATCACCAGGACAGACCTGGGCAATCACGGTTTCTGGGGCAAGCAATGGCTCGCTGCGCAGATTGCCGCCGTTGACCACGCTGCCCGCTGGCAATGCTGTTTCTGGCACTGCCGGCGACGTCGCGGCCCCAGGTGGGAGGGGGGCCGGCGTATCTGGTCCATCGGGAGGCAATCCAGCAGTAGGTGTCAGACCGGTGGTTGGCGAAAGACCCACCGTGGGTGATAGGCCGACACTGGGAGAGATGCTGCTGGTTGGCGTTATCTCAGCAGTGCCGGTGATTGCTTCGGTTGGTGTTGGTTGACGTGGGGTTGCAGTGGTATCTTCATCTTCGGCTGGTACGGTTGACGTATTGGCAACAGTTGCGTCAGGGGCTGCGGCCTGTTCGGTGCCTGGCATACTACAGGCAGACAAAACGAGCAGCAGCATAACAACACATGCAGCCAGCCATCCCTGGATACAGATTCGGCGCATGACTCTTTCCTTGTGCTCTGTTTGAGGGGTTACCCTCTGATACCGGCTTGGCTCAAATTAACAAGCCCCTACAGTTCTTCTTGAATTTGCGATACCATCTGACGCACGGCAAATCGCGCACGACCAAGGTTGCTCTCCGGACGAATACCCAGAACAGCATAATACCCACTGCTAATGAGCGATGCCAGGTAGGTTAGTTCTTCAGCTTCGAGAATAACATCATAGACATGGCCAATACCCAGCCGGTCAGCCGAAGCTGCGGCCATCGCGGTTAAGCCAGACAGCTCAAACTCAGCGTCCTCCACCTCGTGGGGCAAATCTTCGGTTATGACCATTTCGACACTCAGACCATCGGTGCCAATGACACCAGCTATCTGGGCACCATAGACGGAGTCAAGCGCATCATACAAAATGTCTGTAAGACTCATAGGACCTCTGGTAGAGCAGCTCACCGGACAACAAGACGGCGAACGCTGCTGTTACCATTCCTCCTTCTGTTATCAAAGATGTCTGTGTTTTACAACCCTGTTTCTTCGAGATACACCTGCACGAACATGCAATCGGTTTACGCGATTTCACGCCGACCCTGGAGCGCCGATCCCAGCGTCTCCGCATCGGCCCACTCCAGATCACCACCGGTGGGCAAGCCCCGAGCAAGGCGAGTTACCCGAATACCCCATGGGGCAAGGTCTTTGAGTAACAGGTAAGCTGTCGCCTCGCCTTCGGTATTCGGGTTGGTGGCGAGAATAACCTCTTCTACCGGCTCAGTCTGGAGCCGCTGGAGCAATTCTGCAATACGCAAATGCTCACGATAGATCCCCTCAAGCGGCGCAATATGCCCATGTAATACATGATACAAGCCGCGGTACACTTCGGTGCGTTCCACTGCCAGGACATCGAGCGGTTCCTCAACCACCACGATACGGCTCTGATCACGCGTAGAATCAGCACAGATAGGACACAGGTCGCTCATTGCAATGTTAAAACAGCGGGTACACCATGTGACCTGATCTTTGACATTGATAATGGCCTGAGCCAGTGCTTGTGATTGGGTTTCACTGGAACGCAACAAATGAAATGTTAAGCGCGATGCCGTTTTCGGGCCAATCCCCGGCAGGCGACTTAACTCTTCAATCAACGTTGCAACTGGCTCTATGAGAAGTTGCTGTAATGGTCTTACTGACGCCATTGTGCTGGATCAATACTCGTTTACATCATGCCAGGAAGGTTCATTCCACCCATAAGTGGACCCATGCGTTCCTCGGCCATCTCCTGGGCCTTCTTCGTCGCATCGTTGATCGCAACCAGAATCAGGTCCTGGAGCATATCGATATCTTCCGGGTCTACCACATCACGTGAGATCGCAATGGATCGCACCTCACGATGACCGTTCATCGTTACCGTAATAGCACCACCACCGGCACTGCCCTCGACCGTTGCTTCGGCCAGCTCTTCCTGTATCTGCTGCATCTGGCGCTGCATCTGCTGGGCCATCTGTTGAAGTTGTCGCTGATTCATGGGTTCCTTCACTCCTTTTGTATAGACTTACGATGATTCGATATCAATATCTTTCACCGGAAAGATATTGATCGCTGCACGCACAAGCGGGTCCTTTCGGGCCTCACGAATCTGACTGATGCGGTCGGGAAGACCATCCTGGACTTCGGTGATACAGCGAATCGCCAGTGCCCGACCGATATGTTTCTGAATAATGTCCTCTACTACCACTCGGCTCTGATGCTGTTCGAGATTGCTTTTATGAAACGGTGATGCAGCCAGTAGCACCAGCGTATCGCCTTCGGCATCCACCGGACGCACACTCCGCAAGAGTGCCTGCACCATTTTATCATACGGGCCAACATCACGCACAATATGCGGCCAGAGTGACTCCACCCGTTCCAGTAAGGAGAGGTCATCGTCCAGGCCGCGTGCCAGTGCTTGCTGCTCCTGATCGTCCACTTCTTCTAGCAGCGACATTGCCGCTGAGTCAGCGGCAGCATCAGGCTCAGCCGGTTGCTCTGGCCGACCTGGCGCTTCAGGTGGCGCCTGGCGTGGGCTTGGCGGTGCTGGTTCAGCCGCACGGGGGGCCGGTTCGACTGCTGGTGGTGCAGTTGCTTCGGGCCGGGGCGGCCGGCTGGCTGGGCGAACCGGTGCTTCGGCCCGTGATTCCATCACACGTCTGGGACGCGGTGGAGCACTCACGGTATCGGCCTGACGCCGACTCACCGGCGCTGACGTCTGCACTGGTGCAGATGGTTGGACGATAGCTTCGACAACCGCAAGTTCCAGTGGGAGATGACCATACGGGGTCAGCCGCAGTTGATAATCAAGGTTACTAAAGAGTTTGATCCACAGCATAAGCTCGCCCGCCTGGGCCTGATCAGCCAGTGCCGCCATACTGTCCTGGTCATCAATCCGATGCGCCACCAGTGCCATATCACCGGTAGCTACCAGCAGCATCAGCGAACGCAGCCGATCCACCAGATCACGCGTAAACTGGCGCAAGTCCGCGCCCTGATTGGCTACACTTTGCACCGCCCGTAAACCAGCCGCTAGGTCCTGATCCAGCAGTGCCTGAATCAACACCTGTACCTCTTCGGCCGATGTCATGCCGAGCAGACGCTGGACCTGCTCGAGGGTGAGGACGCCGCTGGCAAACGAACCAAGCTGCTCGAGCATGCCCAGGGCATCGCGCATACTGCCGGTTGCGGCACGTGCGATGGCCTCGGCGACACCGGCTTCCAGCTGCATCTGCTCTTCGCTTGCCACCCGCTCCAAATGGTCTACAATATCGGCGATGGTGTGTCGCTTAAACGTAAACCGTTGGCAGCGCGAGAGAATTGTGGCCGGCACTTTATGCACTTCGGTGGTAGCCATAATAAAGAGTGCATGCGGTGGTGGCTCTTCTAGTGTTTTTAGCAGTGCATTAAAAGCAGCTGTCGAAAGCATATGCACTTCATCGATGATGTACACTTTGTAACGACCAGTCGTCGGTCGAAACTGCACGCGTTCAATCATCTCACGGGCATCATCAACACTTGTGTGCGAAGCGGCGTCCATTTCTATGACATCAACCGCGCGACCATCAGCCACGGCCTGGCACGAGTCACAGATGCCACATGGGCGTGCTGCACGCTCGGCGGTACAGTTGACGGCTTTGGACAAGAGCCGCGCCATACTGGTCTTGCCAACCCCACGGGGTCCCGTGAAGAGGTAGGCATGACCAACGCGTTCTTCGATAATCGCGTTTCGCAATGTTTGCACGACGTGTTCCTGGCCGACGAATTCGTCGAGTGTCTGGGAGCGCCATTTCCGGTAAAGTGATGTTGAAGCCATACATCATCCTGCATACAACGTTTTTTCATTATAGCGTATCGAACGACGGGATGCAAGCAGCGTAACGCACAACATCGGGTCAGCCGCCTATGCCCAACACCAACACCCGACAGCAATCATCACCGAGAGAAAACAACAGGGTTCCGGCATCCAGCATCCGAAACCCTGTTGCTTATCCATGACGAGAGAGCCTAATTTTTGCGGCGCGTCGTGCGTCGCGTGCTACTCCCCGAATCGGACTGCGATGACGCCTGACGCGTACCACCAGATGAACCGCCGGGCGAGCTCTTGCCACCACCACGCGACGGTGTGCTCCCCGAATCACCTTTGGAGGTCTGGGTTGTACCCTTGCGTTCCTGCGTACTTGATGCTGCCGGTTTCTGGCCCGCAGCTTGAGTATCTGCAGCCGGCTTGGCTGGTTCGGGCTTGGGTGCAGGCGCGGGT
>JAAURD010000209.1 GCA_012034075.1 Chloroflexaceae bacterium
ATTCGTGTGCCAACCCCAACCGTGTCGTGGTGGACTTTACGGTGCAGCTGAATAAGGGAACGACGGTTGATGAAGTCAATGCTGCGCTGAAACAGGCCAGCGAAGGGCCAATGAAGGGTATCCTGGCCGTCGAAGAAAAACCACTCGTCAGCACCGACTTTCTCGGCAACGCCCATAGCAGCATTGTCGATGCCGAGCTCACCATCTCAATGGGTGAGGACTTCTTCAAAGTCGTCTCCTGGTATGACAATGAGTGGGGCTACTCGGTACGTATTGCCGATGTCACTGCGATGCTGGCTGCGAAGCTCTAATCTGTTTCAGATTATTATCTGACTTGACCATCACGACGAGTGCCCCTGAACAATGCCTGGCATTGCTCAGGGCACTCTGGATCATTGAACCGTTTGAGGGACCGTTTGAGGCGGTTGTTTTTGGCCATGGCACAGGTATAATCATTTTCTGTCATGTTCTTGACATATCTTTGTTCGGTCGTGTGTGTTATCATCAGTATGGTACAATAAAATGAGTATAGCCTGTCTATTTTGGAAAAAGATGATGGCTATCATTGCTCTTCGTCAATGTGAAGAGACAGAACGATGACTGGCAGCGATGCCAGGAAATCCAGGCGGAAAGGTCTTGTATTGCTTGTGTGCCAACCTGGATAGGATGCGCTCAAAACGTTCTCTCGAAGATTGTCATGGACCATGGTCAGAGATATACCGTATCACTCAAGCACAGGAACAAAAAATAACCATCAGGTAAGGTCGGGATGAAGAACCAACATGGAAGCAATCGAGAACAAAGTGAGAAGAGCAATGAATCAAGCACAACGTGAGAGAACATTGAAAAAGGCGAACAAAAACACGCAGAGCGCATGAAGCATTGTTGCTTGCAAAAAAGAAAAACCGACCTTTTGAATTTTGGAGTTGTAAAGATATGGCAAACGTGGGAGAAGAACGAATTGAAACGCGCTGGATACGTGCTGATTTGCACCTCCATACACCTGCTTCGGAAGATTATGCAGAACCAGAAATCACGTTTCTTGAGATACTCCATGAGGCCGAACGGCGTGAATTGGAGATTATTGCCTTTACCGATCATAACACCGTTCATGGATATGAACGCTTTCGCAAAGAAGTCGATTTTCTTGAAGCCCTTGAGCTTGCTGAACGCTTAACAGCCGATGAACAGGCACAACTACAAGAGTATCGTCGGATCCTGAGTAAGATCACCGTTTTACCCGGTTTTGAGTTCACCTCGCACTATGGTGCGCATATTTTGGGTATCTTCGCACCAAGCGTTCCGGTGAGTGTGATCGAGGCGACCCTGTTACAGCTTGGTGTCCCGCCTGATATGCTGAAAAGCGGGACATGTAGCATTCCCAATACGCATCATGTGACCGATGCGTACCGTATTATTGCAGAACAGGGTGGCGTGGTGATTGCAGCCCATGCCAATGGCCCCAATGGGGTGATTACCGAAACGTTGCGGATGGGCACCAGTGGGCAGGCACGGATTGCGGCAACCCAAAGTCCTTTTTTAAATGCACTCGAATTTGTAAACTATTACACCGATCACGAGAAATTTACATCCCCCAGCTTTTACAATGGGCGCACCGAACATTATGATCGACGCATGTTTTGTATCCAGGGCAGTGATGCCCATCGCTTGCGCCGCTTACCCCATAGTGATCTGGCAAGCAACAATGGGCATGGCATTGGTGACCGGTATATTGAATTTTTGCTGCCAGACAATAGCTTCGAGGCACTGCGTGATCTCTTGCAGAGCCACGATTTTGACCGGGTGCGAGTGCCAAAACGCGATCAGAAGCAGTGGGATGTTGATGCACTACGCTTCGGAGCGACATCGGAGCGACAGATACTGCGCAGTTTTGCGGAAGATGCGGCCGAATCCCAGGAACTCTGGCAAGATGTAGCTGCTCTTGCCAATATGGGTGGCGGCGTCTTGGTCATTGGTTGTGCACCAGGAGGGCAGGTGAGCGGTGTCGCCCGCCCGGAGGTCCTGAGCGAATCGTTGCGTCAACAAGTTCAGGAACACCTCGATCAACAGCCATACATATCGTTGGAATTGATGAAGTATGAAGGGCGCGATGTCATGCGCGTTGAGGTGAAAGCCGATAAATTGCCGCCCTACTTGAGTCATGGTGGTGTGGTCTACGTGCGACGCGATAATGAAACGGTGCCGGCCCACCGGGGCGAACTGATGCAACTGTGCCGACGGGCCCTGGCCGAAGATGGAGAGTTGACCACTACCAGTGATGATGATCTGGATTTGCCGCGTAGCGGTGTGGAGATTGTGAGCGAGCAGCAACGCAGTGGTCTCTGGTATTATGAGGTGCGTGACCTGCGCACAACGGCCAGTGTGACCCGTGATAAGGCTCAGGGTTTATGGGCCTATGCCATCAGTCGCCACGAAGATTTGCGCGAACGTCGGCTGGATCTTTATAGCCAGGTACGCTGGCGTGGCCGGTTGGGCATCTGGCGGGCCTATCGTCAGGGTAATCGGATTAAGTATGATCTGGTGCATCGTGATGAAAATGGCCTGGTTGATCGCATCTTCTATGGTGTTTCCGATTGGGGACTGGGCGAAGATTGGGCGAGCCTGCTCAATGAACGACGTGATGATACGGTTGAGGCTGAACCGCAGGATTATGAACTGGGTAACAACGGGCTTTTTATCGGTGAGGAAGACTCTCAGACATTGCCCGAACTGGTAGGTGTCTCCTGGGGTGAGCATCGCTATCGCTGGCGTGGACGTGGTGGCCTCTGGCAAATTTATCTCGATGAGCATACGGTTGTCCGTTTTGATCTGGCGATGAAAGATAAAGACGGTGTTGGGATCCAAGAGTTTTTTGGTGTCCCGCCACACAAGTTGACCGAAGCCTGGCTCAGCTTAATTCGCGTTCCACGACCCCGCACGGGGATAGAAGTGGTGAGCGCTGAACTCGGTGATGATGGTGAGTGGCGCTATGTCTTTCGTGATTTGCGCACGGGTGATAGCAGTGGCGCACCCTGGCGCTTACAGGATATTAAGGCCGGCACTGTCCGTGAATATGCAGCACGCATGTATTTGCAGGATATTCCACTGGATGAGTCACGGGTACGCTGGTGGGGCAATATTGGCTATATGCGGCCAATGCGCAGCCAGGTTGATCTGGTCTATCGCGATGAGCATGGGGTTGATCACCTGTTTTATGCAGCACGACGAGAGGAGCTGCAATATGAGTGGCGTGATCTGCTGGTGTTATATGGCGAGATGTGACCCGGAAATGGACCAACGTGATAGGCGATGATGTGTGGCGCGTTGCGTATCATCGCCTATCACGTTGGTAACGAGCAGCCTGGAAGCTGTATTAGACGAGCAGGCTCATGGGTGATTGCAGTAACCGCTTGAACTCTTGCAGATACTGAGCGGATACGGCGCCATCGGTGACACGATGGTCGGAACTGAGCGTTACCTGCATCACTTGGCCAATGACAATTTCATTATTGCGCACAACTGGCACGCTGCGCACTGAACCAACCGCTAGAACTGCTGCTTGCGGTGGAGTAATGACCGCTGAAAAGGCCGCGACATCAAACATCCCCAGGTTTGAGACGGTCAGTGTGCCACCTTCGAGATCGCTCTGTTTGATTTTGCCCTCGCGTGCTCGGCCGGCCATGTCGCGGATTTCGCTGGCAATGGTGCCCAGGCTCTTCTTGTCGGCATCAACCACGACTGGGGCAACCAGTCCTTCATCAAGCGCCACGGCAACGTTGATATTGATCTGTGTCTGCTGCACAATACCGGGTTGACCATCGCTATCGGTGCCATAGCGGTTATTGAGTGCTGGGAATGCCAGCAATGCTTTGGCAGCGGCCTTGACCACCAGATCATTCACGGAGATGCGAACCGAAGCCGCGTTCTGTTCATTGATCTGCTGACGCAATTGCAGCGCTGCGGACATGTCAATTTCGCTGGTGACATAGACATGCGGGATGCCCGCCTTGGCTTCGGTCATGGCCCGTGCAATGGCTCGCCGCATACGGCTCATGGGTACGAGTGAGCCAGGGGTTACAGCAGGTGCGGGTGGCGCTGGTGCAGCGGCCTGTGCCGCTGGTGCCGCCACGGGTGTGCTCGGTGCGGCCGGTGTACTCGCTGCTGCCGCTGGTGACGTTGTTGGGGCGGCCGGTGTGCTTGCAGGTGGTGTTGAAACGGATGGAGTGCCGCCAATATTGTGGAAAAAGGCTTCGACATTCTCCTTGATAATACGACCACCGGGGCCGGTGCCCTGCACTTGACTCAGGTCGATCCGATATTCTTCGGCCAGGCGTCGTGCCACGGGTGATGCTTTAATGTGTTCATCCACCGCGTTTCCATTGGTTGGAGTCGATGGCTGCGCCTCCGTTGCTGCCGGCGCAGGCTCTGGCGATGCAGGTGCTGGGGCAGCTGCCGATTCGTCGGCGGCACCTTTACCAATAAACGCGATAATTTCACCGATGGGCACGGTCTGTCCGGGTTGAACGACTATCTTCTGAAGCGTTCCACTTTCATACGATTCTAACTCCATGGTGGCTTTATCGGTCTCAATCTCAACGATGATTTCGCCCTTTTCTACATAGTCGCCAGGTTGTTTGAGCCAGCGACCAATCTTGCCCTCTTCCATGGTATCACTGAGTCGGGGCATTGTTACTTCAGCCATATATGTATCTCCTTTGCTCCTTGTTTCAGCGTCGGGTTCCATGCAACGTCTTGTGTATCGAGTCAATCAGGTGCTGGGCACTGGGTAGCGCTGCTCGTTCGAGCACCTTGGAATACGGTAAGGGTACTTCCACACCGGCTACGCGTAACACGGGGGCATCGAGATAGTCGAATGCCTCTTCTTGAATGGTTGCGGCGATTTCGGCCCCGATACCATATGAACGCCAGTCCTCTTCGGCAATGACCGCACGGTTGGTTTTGCGGACGGATTCGATGATGGTGGGTTTATCGAGCGGGCGTAGCGAGCGCAAATCAACGACTTCGGCACTGATGCCTTCATCTTCCAGGCGACGTGCGACGTCAAGGGCTAGAACGGTCATACGCGAATAGGCAATGATGGTGATGTCGCTTCCGGTTTTTTTGACCTCGGCCACGCCAATCGGCACGGTGTAATCGCCATTTTCGGGGACATCACCTTTGGTATTGTAGAGGGCCAGGTTTTCGAGAAAGACGACCGGGTCGTCATCGCGGATGGCACTGCGCAGCATACCTCTGGCATCATAGGGCGTTGATGGGGCCAAAACTTTGAGACCTGGCACATAGGCATACCAGGCTTCAAAGTTCTGCGAATGGGTGGCGGCGAGTTGCTGCCCGCCACCGCCAGGGGTGCGCAACACCATGGGTACACGGGCCTGGCCACCAAACATATAATGGATTTTGGCGGCATGGTTGACCATTTGGTCGATAGCGAGCAGGCTGAAGTTAATGGTCATGATCTCAACGACCGGGCGCAGACCGATCATGGCGGCGCCAGCGGCCATGCCCACAAAGCCCTCTTCGGCAATGGGTGTATCGATAATGCGGTTTGGGCCAAATTCTTGCAGCAGCCCGGCGGTGACTTTGTATGAGCCTTCAAAGAGGCCAATTTCTTCGCCCATTAAGACGACCCGTTCGTCGCGACGCAGTTCTTCGCGCAATGTCTCGTTGAGGGCTTGCCGATAGGTGATGGTGGGCATGCTTAAACCTCCATTCCCGCAATGCGGGCAGCTTCAAGGGCATCTTCTTTGCTGGGCATATTGGCAACCGGTGTGGCATACATGAAATCAAACAAATCTTCAATTCTGGGGTTGTCGCTGTTATTGGCAAACTCTATGGCTTCCTGCACTTCGCGCTCAACGCGGTCGGTGGTTTGGCGAATCCAATCTTCGTCAATCAGGCCAGCCTCGCTGAGCGCATGGGCATAGCGCTGAATGGGATCATCGGCACGACCCTGGCGTACCTCTTCTTCCGAACGATATCGGGCCGGGTCTACCACGGAGTGCCCGCGGAAGCGATAACTCATTGCTTCGAGAATAGCAGGCTCACCTTCTTCTTCGGCGCGTTGGCGCAGTCGGCGCACGGCATCGCGGGTTGCCAATATATCACGTCCTTCGACCCGTTCGCCATGCATGCGAAAGGCACAGCCTTTTTTGTAGAGATCGGGTTCGGCTGAACCGCGCTCCACTTTCAGGCCCATGCCATAGCCGTTGTTGACAATGAAATAGATGATGGGAAGCTGGTAGAGCTTGGCCATGTTGAGCGATTCGTGCCAGGCGCCGATATTGGTGGTGCCGTCGCCCATCTGGCAGATCACCACGCCTTTGCGGCCAAGTCGTTTCAGGGCCAGGGCGGCACCCGTTGCCAGGGCAATTGCCCGCCAACAATGGCATAGCCGCCCATAAAGTGCGCATCAATGTCGAAAAGATGCATGGAACCACCACGCCCGCGTGAAACGCCCGTCTCTTTGCCAAAGAGTTCGGCCATGACCGCGCCTGGCGAGACGCCACGTGCCAGAATATAGCCATGTTCACGGTAATTGGTAAAGATGTAATCATCTGCATTGAGGGCGGCCATCAGGCCAACGACGGTTGCCTCTTCACCAAGATTTAAGTGACAATACCCTCCAATACGGGCTTTTGTATACATTTCACCGGTGCGTTCTTCAAACCGACGGATCAGGACCATCTGGTAATAGTAATGGCGCAATGTCTCCGGATCTTCGACCTGAAGATCATGGTTTTGATGATTGGCAACCGCATTGACCGACGCGGTGGCCTGTGCTCTATCAGTCATAGAATGTGTACCTCCTTGCTCAATAACTCTATATGATGGTGGGGCATCTGATGTGTTGGGCGTTACATACCAGGTGGTTCGACCTCGTGGGTAAAGGTATCGGCACCCGCACCACAACGCGGGCAGCGTTCGGGCACTTCGTGCGAACCACGGACAATTTCGCCACACACATGACATACCCAGCGCATCGCTATTTGGCGGATAAGATCGGATCGGCTTAAAATGCCAACAACCTTGCCTTCGCGCATCACCGGTACGCGACGGATGTGCTGACTTGCCAGCAGGTGCGAGACTTCTTCGATTTCGGTGTCGGCACTGACACTGACAATACTCCGACTCATCACATCAGTAGCAGTATGACCTGTTTTGCTGATGAGATCAAATTCGGTAATCACACCGATCAGTGCTCCCTGGTCATTCAGGACCGGAATGCCGCTAATCCGATGACGTGCCATCAGCCGTGCCACATCTTCTACCGAGTGGTTTTCACGGACACTGACAACATTGGTGGTCATAATATCTCCAGCTTTCATAGCATCGTTGGCTCCCTATGCGCTGCTGATCATTGCGCGGCATAGGCGCCGTTTCTCCTTTCTTCACTGAATCCTGTTTCCATTTCCAGCTGTCTCATCCAAATACAGGTACATTTGTTCTGCTTTTGACGTACAATAACCCGGCTGCTGCTCCATGCAAGGACCATCACCGGTGTTGA
The DNA here is from genome assembly GCA_012034075.1 of Chloroflexaceae bacterium. Classification (GTDB taxonomy): domain Bacteria; phylum Chloroflexota; class Chloroflexia; order Chloroflexales; family Chloroflexaceae; genus JAAURD01. The sequence continues at coordinate 7,526 of JAAURD010000209.1, forward strand.
TCATACCAACCCAACGGTATCTCGTGTACCAGTATAACATGTATTTACTTGCGAAACGAATGAAACGATATCCTGTTCTTCCCGATTTCCGGTCAGATACCATTGATGTTGCAAGATGATTCGGTTTTCTCTTGGATTGTACTACGCCGGTGCAGCATGGGCAAATGCTCTGGTCGGATTGCGCCATCGGCACGTGCGGGTATGGTGCAACTGTGTATGTCGGATCATCGTATTATGTGTAACAACCTGCACCATAGGGTCAGGTCGCATGGAGAGAAAGAAGCGAAAGGATTGTATCGTTATGGAAACTCGCCTTGTTCGTAGCCGCAAGGACCGCATCCTGGGGGGTGTCTGCGGTGGTCTGGGGTCATACTTTCACATTGATCCGACGATTGTCCGTCTGATATTTGCACTGAGTGTGTTTTTTATCGGGATTAGCCCGATCATTTATGTTATTCTCTGGGTGGTCATGCCGGAAGAGCCGTCGCTGATTGTGCAACCACCAGCGCCCCCGGCTTCACTGCCGCAGCAGGATCCAACCGGTGAGTGGCGCTACGATCCGTATACGGGGCAGCCCATCCGACGCGAACAGTAGGGTCGTCACTGTGCAAATCGCGCTGGCTTAGCAGCAGATTATACCACATTCGGGTGATCACTGGTATGCG
>JAAURD010000210.1 GCA_012034075.1 Chloroflexaceae bacterium
GCTCGGCTCCGGCGTATCCGGTCGGGTCTGGTCTTGACGTGTTGGTGACGTCGGGCCGTGTCGTATTGCTGGGCCGTGGCGTGTTGGTTGCATCCGGCTGCGGCGTGTTGCTTGGGTCGTGGCGTGTTGCTGGGCCGGTCGGTGTGTTGGTCGCATTCGGCCGCGGCGTGTTGGTGGCGTTGGGCGCACTGGTATTGGTTGGTGCGGGCTGACTGGTGTTGGTTGGCTCATTGGCCCCCGGTGGTTGCGGTGTATTGCTGGGCTCGGGCGTATTGGTTGGTTCGGGCGTTCGCCGACGGCTCCGGCGTCAGCGATGGCTCCGGCGTAAATGATGGCTGGGGCGTGTCAGTCGGGCCAGCGGCACCGGGGCCGCCAACTGGTGTGTCGGTCGGTAGGGGGTAGGCCGGCGGATTGGTTGGCTGGAACGCGACCACACCGGGCGTCGGGGTGAGCGGCACAATCGGCGTCGCAGTATTGCCCGTAGGTGTTGCTGTGGGCGTGAGCGTATTCAAGTCGATACGCACCACTGGCGGCGGTGTGCGGGTGGGACCCTGGGTCTGGGGCGTCAGCGCATTACGCTGCTGCTGTTCGGCGGTGGCGACCATGCGCGGGTCTATCGGCGGTAGCATGGGAGGGGACTCATAATCCCATGGGCTATAGTCAGCAGCATCGTTGGCCAGCACACTGGGGAACGTTTCCTCACGCGGCGTCACCAACAGCAATGCCACGTTCATCGCAATCATCATACCGATAAGCGTTATGAGCAGAGCCAGCAGCGCTGACCAGGTGAGCATACGATTTTCACGCAGCCACTGTTGTACTTGTTGCATCCGGTTCTGAGGAGACATTGGCGCACCTTAAAAGAAAACTAAACGTACTGCCCTGACCTACTTGACTCGTCACCCATATCTGTCCATGATGGTATTCAACCAACTCTTTGACTATCGACAGTCCCAGACCAATCCCGCGGTCGGCACGGTTGTTAGATTCATCCCCTTCGCCGCGCACAAACCGATCAAACACCCGATCAATCAACGTTGGCGCAATGCCATGTCCGGTATCGATCACATCTATCTGGACATGGGTATCACTCTGGCGACCACGGACGGTAATACTGCCCTGGTCAGTATATTTCATTGCATTATCCAGCAAATGCTCCATAATTGTGCGGAGCTGAATGGTATCTGCCAGCACCATGGGCAAATCTTCAGGCAGATCGATCTGCAACTCGATATTCTTCGTTTTGAGCGCTTTGCGCAGCGGCCAGGCAGCCTTATCGACAATCGGCTTGACCTGGGTTGGCTCAAGCTCGATATTGAGCGCACCGGCATCAAGTTCGGCTACCACAATCATATTGGTCACCAGACGCGTCATATTGCTAGTCTGCAAGCGCATATCCTCAATCATCGCGCGTTGCTGATCGTTGATAGTGCCGGCCATACCACTCCGCAGCATATCGAGGTTGCCGCGCAGGGGGGTCAACGGGGTGCGCATCTCATGCGAGATGGTCGCAATAAAGTTGGTTTTGGCGCGGTCGATATTTACCTCATCGGTCAGGTCTTGAAAGATATAGACATAGCCTTCATTGGCGCCGGAGACGGTAAATGCAGAGCCACGGACACGCAAAATACGGTTGTGCAGGGCATAGAGATTGTCGGTCTGTTTATTAAACACCCGCTCGGTCACGGGTTCGAGGGGCAATTCGGCAAAGTGTTGCGGTGAGGCCGCCTCGGCGCTTAAGTTCAGCAGGCGGCGCATGGTCGGGTTCACCAGCGTAATACGCCCATAGAGGTCACAGACCACGACGCCTTCACTGAGGCTATCGAGAATAGCGGCGCGTTGACCTGAGACCTGCGCAAACTGGCGAATCAGATGCAGCAGGTACTCGGTCATACGGTTAAAGGCTACCGAGAGCAGACCGATTTCATCTTTGGAACGCACACGGCTACGACGGCGTAGGTTGCCAGCGGTCACATCGGTAGCAGTCTGCACCAGTTCTTCCAGGGGGCTCGTAATCTGGCGGGCAATAATGAAGCCTACAACAAAAATCCCAACCCCCGCTGCGAAGGTTGCTGCCAGCAGTGGCCAGCGAGCGCGATCCAGAATACCCGAGACAAATTCGCTGGAGAGACCAACCGAGAGCAGGCCAACCGGCTGGCTGCGAATAATCATCAACGAATAGGCGAGTTGATAGTCACGCCCATCAATGTGAATAGGTTGATTTTCAACGACGTTGATGATATCAAAATCGATTGATCGCTGTTAACATCGGCAGGATTGGCGTTATCGCGGATCTTCTGCACCAAGTCTGGTGGTATCTGCAGCGCTTCGATGCCTGCTTCCGGTACGAGCGTGGCCGCCAGGGGGTTGCCATCGTAGGTATAGGCAGTAACCAGCGCCGCCTGGGACTGGTTGCGTAGGTCTTCGAGAAACCCGTTCAGTTCGAGGCCAACAATCAAACCTCCGACCACTTCGGCCTGATCACTATCGCGTACTGGAACAATCGTTACCAGATAGGAGGACGTTTCTGCGGTGTCGCCTTCGCCCTGGTTGAGGGTGATAATGCCAGCATACTTATCGCCAATATCATCTTCAGTCCCGCTGATGATCTCGTCGACAAACCAGTAATCTGAGAGATCCAGACTTCTGGTATACGATATATAGGAAGTTCCCTGAGCCGCCGCCTCAGTCGGCGAAAGCCCCTCGATTTCGACCACCACATCACCATTGCGGTCAAACGCAAGCAGTCGGTCAAGGCGGGTATTCGGATCGAATAAGGCTACACGTATCACGGGATCCATCGCTCGTATCAATTCATCTCTATCACCAAGGGCCAGGGCATCACCCATGGCCATTGCACCCGTCTGGTCGTTGGCTCCAGCAAAAGCCAGGGTTTGCAATATGCTCAGGTTGTCCTCTTCCTGGGTCACAATCGCATCATGGACCAGACGCCCAACGCTGATCAATTGGTTGTTGAAGCGTTCCTGCGCATCGGCCGCCAGAAAAAAGGAAGAGAAAAAGAGACCAACCAACAACACCAACAGGGTCAGCAGCAGGAAGGGGAATATGATTTTGTATCGGAGCTTTCGGTCTACCCAGAATACATGCAACAGCTTCATAGCTTGATCCATCCCGCACCCACTGCGCTGCCCAGCAAAAACAGTGTGTCACTTCTAGTATAAACGAAAAAAAACCGAAAATCAAGTTCTTTTTCTAGCAGATGCGGTCAAATTTTAGTTATAATAGGATCGATAGGATCATGATAGATGGTGATTACTACTGTACCATAGGAGAAAAGTACTAGTCATAACGATGACCCGTCCGATTCAGTGCGGTAATTCGTAGTGTGTTCACTGCTCTTTAAGACGTTTTCACCTTATCAAAAGGTTGCATTCACGAACATTCTGGTTATAAAGGCATATTATTGCTTGAGAGAGAACTCTTCGTTGATCGCTTGTGATAGTGCTTATATGATCACTGAGATAATCGAAAAGTATAGTTCGTGTTCCGGTCGGAACGATCAACGACGGACTGCTCCTCGCTCTTGCTGCTCGCTGGTGGATAACTCATTTCTCCTTTTGTTATCCTACCAGATAGTGTTGTTCTGCACCATCTATGGTACAATAGACAGCATGGATTGCCATGAAGCGTACACGATTGCAGCTTATTGAAAGAGTGTTGTTGGCTGGCATGGTATATACATACGGCGGGTTGCGGGGTGTTATACTCCGGTTGGAGCGGTTGGGTATGAGCAGTGTACGGTTATTGTTGGCGTTATGCCGATGTTCTCAGAAGGCAGGGGATTTGCGTGTCGAACCAGAACCAGCATTATCATGCCGAAAAGGCAACCATTGTTGTTGTTGAAGATGATGTGCATATCAAGCATATTGTCGAAATGATCTTGTTTGAACTGTCCTTCCCGTATCATCTTTCGGTCATTGGCAATGCCGAAGAGGCCCTTACTTATTGCCAACAACACGTCTGTCATCTGCTGATGGTAGATTATAGTTTGCCGGGGATGAATGGCCTGGAACTTGTTGCTGCATTAAAAGAAGCAGGCTTTGGCGCACCGATTGTGTTGCTCACAGGTTATGAAATAGCCAACCTGGAACGTCAGATTGCTGACCTGGGGATAGCCCTCTATCTGCGCAAACCCTTTCCAAAGGATGAGTTGCTGGCTGCGGTACAGCGGTTGTTAGGGTTTGGGGGGTAGATTTATTCACACTTCGTGATAGAGCGCCGAGGGCAAGTTCAGTTGTTTCATTCGGCCGAGTGCTTCAACTGTCGATCGTATGCGATGTTGCTGAAAAATGGCTACAAACAAGAATAGAGAGACGTAGCTATCCTACGCCTCTCCAGAGAACACGGATGTGTCTGAACGGTGTTATGCCTGTGGGTTGACCACACGACCGACAAACAACACCGAGCCGGTCACCTGATCGCGAATGAGAAAGACAAAGGGCCGATCAACCCGCACAATCGCTGCTGGATCAAGAGGCGCACTGGTGACACCAGCAACCACGCCCGTAGCCGCCGCCGCTTCGGTGCCCTTTTCATCTACCGCAACAAATGCCTTATGAAAGACCGCATTGATATGCAAATCTGCAACTGGCGTCATACCCGAAAAATCGGCCAGCGCTGCATCAAACGCATCGGTCATACCCAGTTTCTGCAGGGTGGCTGCCAGGTCGGCCTCAGATTCAAAGCTAAAGCGTGGCATCGTCAGATCAACCAGCTGCGGCGCCATTGCATCGATGATCGCCTGCACCGTAGCGCCATCCAGGGTCGCCTCAAACTGGGGGAATGCTCCCTCGGCGGGTAACAGGATCACCATCTCGCTATCGCCATAATAGGGCATCGCCACGGCCTGATAGTTTTCGCCTTCGGTATAGGCCAATTCTCGATCCATGGTGTGCGACATCATGGGTACCGTCACCTCGCTGCCATCGAGCAGGGTAAACGGGCCATCCATCGTCAGGTCGGCGTCAAAGGGAAAACGCCAATCGGCTTTGAAGTAGATCGCATTGGCTAGGACCAATCGCGTCAGGCTATCAAGACCACCAGACGGTATCAGGTCTTCAATCTTGCCTTCGGTTTGTTGACTGACCCAATCGTTAATGGCAAGACGCGACTCTTCGGTCTGGGTCTCAAAATCTACCAGGCGTACACTGGCGCCATAGTACAGAGCCAGTGTATCGAGAAACGTCATTTGAATCGGAAAGCCGCGTTGGGACCAGAGCGAGTTTGCCAGATAGAGCCGAAATGGCTGCTCTGCATCTTCGCCGCTGGTGGGCGCACTGCTGCGGTTCAGCTGTTGATCGAGCGCATTAAACGACGGGTGCAACTGTTCTGGTGGCAGGATAAACGATAGTGCGGCGGCCATCTGGTCGGCGGTTTGACCACTGGCCCCGGCATAGGTCATCGCCAATGCCGTCGATATGCTATAAGGCGAATAGAACAGATTGCCCGATTCCACCTGAAAAACATCGTACAGATCAAAAGCAAATGCGGTATTGCCCTGGACCAGGGTAGCCACACTGCTTGCATCCACCGTGGCCGGGTCTGCCCGGGTTTGTTCCGAACGGGCCACCTCAACCGCTTCGACATTGCTGGCGCCACAGCCCATCAACAACATGCTGCCAAGCACTCCGAGTGTTGCCAGCAGAAGGCCAATCCGCGAGATGCCTGTTGCTGTCTGCATACTGGTTTCCTCTCTGTTTGTGTGAGTATCTTTTGGTTCATTGCAAGTATGGTATCATTGAACATTGTTGATTCTATGACGTTTTCTCCTGGTTAGAGGTTCCCATCATCACCTTTTCATGGACCTTGTTGTTATGCATTTGCACAGATACCCGCAGCAGAGTATAATCTAAGGTGACAGAAGAGGTTTGCCATTACGTGGTATTGTCGTACCATAACAACAGATTCAAGATACCTGGTAACACAGCGTGAGCCGATTGAAACAGGATAGATTGCCCGACCCATTACTGGTCGATTTGCTGAATACCGATATTGAGGATACTGCCGAACTGCGTCCGGTGGTCTTGCAATCGCCGCGAGCCTGGCGTCGTGGCGTGCTGCATGGGTTTTTGCTGCGCAATTGGGTCGATCATACGTTGCTCTGGTCGGAGCGTGTCCTTACGCTGGTGCTGATAGGCTTTTTTGCCTGGTGGCTCTTTGCCAGTGGCGGGGCTGCCTGGCTGAACCAGCAAGCCGGTCTGACTGCTTCTGGCTCGTCTGCAACAGTACCGCTGGTGCCACTGCCGTATGAACGTGTGGGGACGCATGCTGATATGTATTTGGTTGCCGATTATCTTGATCCACGTTCAATCCAGTTTCTCCCCGCCGCAGTATCATCTCCCCCAGCCGTGGCAACACCGGTTCCCCCGATCACCCGTAGGAGTGGTGATTATTTCAATCCACAAGCAATTGGGCCACCGGTAGCGGTGGTGCAACCACAGCCGCAACGCCTGCGGATTCCATCTATCGGGGTGGATACACCAGTGCAAGAGGTGTTTGTGGTAGATGGGGCGTGGCAGGTTGCCGAATTTGCGGCGGGCTACCATTATAGTTCAGCCCTGCCGGGCACGAATGGCAATACAGTTATGGCCGGTCATGCCGGCCTGCATGGCGCAGTCTTTGCTCGTCTGGGCGCTATCAATCTGACTGATCTCATCTCTGTCGAAGCTGGTGGCTGGGTCTATACGTACCATGTCCGTGAAATCAAATCTGTCTGGCCCACCCAGGTCGAGGTGATGGCTCCTACCGATACGCCCGTGCTGACGCTGATTACCTGCACTGCATGGGATACGCAACGGCTCGTAGTGGTGGCTGATCAGGTTGATGCCCGACCAATACCCTAGTCGCCGCAACAAGAAATAGGAATTGAGGTAAGCACGGTATGCAACACTCTGGTCAATCTTCAAACAAGCGCGGTCGTGGTCCGGCTCGCTGGACGTTTTTTGAGATCCTGATGCTGATGCTCAGTGGTCTGCTGATTACCTTTCCAATCTACGCCGAAATAGGGTTCTGGACCAACCCCGCGGCGGTGCCAGCGCAAGAGCTTGCCACGCCACCAGCAGCACCAGCGCTTCCCACCATTGGCGTCGATCCGGCCCATGCCACCTCACCGCCGGCACCGATTGAGGCCAACGAACCACCGCCCGAACTGCCGCCGACTGAGGTGGCGCCGGTGGCACCACCTACACCGACCGAGGCTATTCTGCCCGCAGCGGAAGAACCACCGACCGAGGCTCCGGCGCCCACCGAGGCGATTGTTCCTACGGAAGCACCAGTTGAACCGCAACAACGGGTGACCAACACGCCCGAACCTGTTGCCACCGACACGCCGGAGCCGGGCGCAACGGATACGCCGGAGCCGGGCGCAACGGATACGCCGGTGCCAGGCGCGACCGATACGCCGGTGCCAGGCGCGACCGATACGCCCGAATCAACATCAACGGCAACGGTTGAGATTGTTACGCCATCAAGGACACCACAGGTGCCGACCGAAACCCCGGCTGATAGCACGATATTGATCAGTAAAAATGCATCAGTTTCAACCGTACCACCCGGTGGTCAGGTCAGTTTTACCGTGGTTGTACGGACATCCAGCAGTGAAACGATCATTTTGCGGGTCGAAGATATTATTGACCCGCGTCTGACGGTTACCAGTGTCACGAGCGGCAGTGGCTCGTGCGATACGTCAGTCGTGTGCAGTGCTGTAACTGCCAGTGTTGATGGGCCAGCAACTATCACGATCAATGCTACGGTGAGCACGTCGGTTAGCCAGGGCGAGATTATTGAGAACCAGGCAAGTGCTTCACGTATTGGCGGTCCTGGTGCAGTTTCATCCAATGTGGTCAGCATTCAGGTCAGCGGTTCTACCGTTGACCCGACCAATACCACCGAACCAGCGGTGCCGACCAATACCACCGAACCAGACGTTCCGACCAATACGCCTGAACCTGGTGTTCCCACGAATACCACAGCGCCGTCAGAGCCAACCGCGACTACTCAGCCGGGCGCACCAACGAGCACCCGTACGACAGCACCGCTCCCGACGGCCACGCGCACTTCAACACCGCGACCATCGGCTACGCGCACTTCAGCCCCACG
>JAAURD010000211.1 GCA_012034075.1 Chloroflexaceae bacterium
GCCGTTGGCGGCACCGCGGTGTCGGTCGCCGTCGCCGTCGCTGTTGGCGGCACCGCTGTTGCCGTTGCCGTCGGCGACACCACCTCGGTTGCGGTGGGCGATACAACGGTGGTAGCCGTGAGCGTTGGCTTAGCCATATCCGTAGGTGTTTCTGTGGGCAGCATTCCTGCCTGTGTACTGCTCACCCCGGTCAACAGCAAGGTAAACAGTACGATACCTGGCACCAGAACACTTAAAAACAAAATGGACATACGAACAGGATACGGTTTTTCAGTATTGTGTGAACGAATACCATGCTTTTTCATAAGACCAATCAATCCTTTCATCTGTGACCCATTTGAATTAGTATGGCAAACTATCCTGCCAGGAACAACAGCTTGTGACTGCCGAGGAACAGCTCAGATTTCTGAGGATAAAAAAACCAGCTACGTATTCGCAGTTGGTGCTGACAGAAAGATTATGTCGCTCTCGGCAGAGCAACCCCCCATAACATCACGACATCTTCTACTCGCCCTATTCGGCTTTATGGGCCACTGAAAACACGGTGGAGGCGATAACCTGCACTCATACAGCCTTGTTGAGTACATGCGCAACATTGCGTTTCATACGTATCTGACATTGCTGAAGGACGACTAATGTTCTCCTGCAGCCCTGGCATCTGGGCCTACAGATGTACCTTCACCGACGTAGTTGTACTTTCTTGCTTCAGGTATCCTGACAACGATGCCACGGCAAGATATACCTCTTATCATACGCGATAGCGCAAAAAATGTCAAGTTCGATTCGCAGCACGGATTCGCATCGGCATGGCAGCACAAAATAGGCTACCGCCGTGGGCGCTGCTGAGCAGCGCAGCACAGCACGGCTAGAACAGTCGCCACACCGCTGCAACCAGTATGGTGACTACTATGCCCATGAGCAACGGCAGCAGGGCAGCAACCGCCGTCCATTTCAGGCTGCGGGTCTCCTGATAGATAGTATATATGGTCGTGCTGCAAGGGTTGTGAATCAGGCTAAAGAGCATCAAATTGACCGCCGTGAGCAGGGTCCAGCCACTCAAGGCAAAGAACTCGCGTATCCCTTCATCGGCACCAATCTCGAACAGCACACCGGTGCCGGCGCCCAACTCATGCTGACCGGTCACCAGCACAATCAGCATCAGAATGGTTGGCATCACAATCTCATTGGCGGGAATAGCCACCAGATAGGCCACCAGAATAATGCCATTCAAACCCATCAACCAACCTATCGGCGCCAAGATGGTGATAAGATGTTCAGCAATGCTCATGTCGCCAATCATCACATTGGCGCTAAGCCAGATGATGGCGCCGGCGGGCAGGGCAAACACAATCGCCCGCCATAACACAAACAGGGTGCGGTCGATCACTGACGTATAGATCGTCTGCCAAACATTGGGCGGACGGTACGGCGGCAGTTCCAGGCTAAATGTCGAGACCTCCCCTTTGAGCATAGTGCGCGACAACGCCCACGATACGATGAAGGTGAGCAATACGCCCAGCAATGCCACTGCAACCACGGCCATCGCCGAAACCAGGCCAGCCAGTGCTGCGGGTACCAGCGTGCCCATAAAGACCATCGCAATAAGAATCTGCGTCGGCCAGCGGCCATTGCACAGCGCAAAATTATTGGTGAGCATGGCAATCAGCCGTTCGCGCGGGCTGTCGATCACACGCGTCGCGATCACACCGGCGGCATTGCAACCGAAGCCCATCATCATGCTCAGCGATTGTTTGCCATGGGCGCCGGCCTTACGAAACATGTTATCCAGATTAAAGGCCACCCGTGGCAGATAGCCCAGGTCTTCGAGCAGCGTAAACAGCGGAAAAAAGATCGCCATCGGCGGCAGCATCACGCTGACCACCCACGCGGTGGTGAGATACATCCCATCAAGCAGCAAGCCATCGAGCCACCAGGGCAGGCCAATGGCAGCCGCCAGGCCTTTGAGCCAGGGGTGCATCGTGTCAATGAGGAACTCTGCCAGCAGTGCCGAAGGAATATTGGCGCCCTCGATAGTAATCCAGAAGACCAGTGCAAAGAGCGCCACCATCAGTGGAAACCCCCACAGGCGACTGGTCACAATGCGGTCAATCTGGCGACTCAGATCAAAGCGCTCGTGCTCACCCGGACGAGTGACGGCGCGGTCAGCTAGACGTGCCGCTTCGATGTAGATTGTCTCGGTTAGCTCTGCATGAAAGGTGCTGCCCACCTCTTGGCGCAGCGTAGCGGCGGTTGCCAGAATATCATTGGTGGTCACGTTTTTCATCCATGCACCTCTATGGGGAATGCCAAACCTGGACTGGCCGGTTGCTGGCGGGTCTGGAACATGTTGCCCAGTTCACCCGTGCGCACCAGTTCTTCAATGCGCTCGTCGCCATCGAGCAAGCGTAGTGCGACCCAACGTGCATTGGGCAAACCCGGAAAGACCGTCTCCAGCTGGCGCACCAGCTGCGCCACTGCCTGCTTGAGTGCTGGCGACTCATGTTCTATGTGGTAGGGCCGACACACGGTCTGACCACGCGCCACCGCGCTGACTGTTGCCAACAGTTCGCTCAACCCCTCACCCCGCCGTGCGGCCGTGGCGACCACCGGCACGCCGAGATCACGTGCTAGCCGGCGCTGATCGACCTGGATGTCCTTCCGGCGAGCTTCATCCATGAGATTCAAGCAGACCACGGCACGGCTGGTCATGTCCAGCACCTGCAGCACCAGATTCAGGTTGCGTTCCAGCACGGTAGCATCCACGACAATAATCGTTGCATCTGGCTGACCAAACACAATAAAGTCACGCGCAATCTCTTCATCCTGGCTGTTTGAGAGCAGCGAATAGGTTCCCGGCAAGTCAACCAACTTGTACTGGTGTGCGGCATAACGAAAGCCGCCCTCCGCCCGTGAAACGGTTTTGCCCGGCCAGTTGCCCGTGTGCTGCCGCAGCCCGGTGAGCCGATTAAACACCGTGCTCTTCCCCACATTGGGATTGCCCGCAAGGGCTACAACATAATCATAGTTATCCAGACGGACACCGAGCCGCTCCAACTGACTGGCCTGATGTATCGCGCAGGTGCTACATGCCGAGGTCAGCGCTGCCGTCGTTTGTCCTTCATTTACATATGTAGGCTCACTCATTGTAAGCCCCTTCTTGCAGCGCAACAACGCCAACAAACCGTGCTTGCTCCTGGCGCAGGGCAATCAACGCCCCACGCACGCGGTAGGCCGTCGGGTTCCCCGCCGGGCTGCGCATCTCAACCGTGATCAGCGTTCCCGGCACAATTCCCAAGTCCATCAAACGGCGGCGCTCACTGCCCTGGCATGCCGCCGCGATATGCGTGACCCGCCCACACGCACCGGGGCGAAGGTCAGTCAATGACTGTTGCGGTTGCTCGCTGCCATCAGCAACTTCTCTTGGTACAACTTGTTGCATCGTTTCAATTCCTTTCTGTTTTGTCTTAGCTCACCCTGTTTTTTCATTTAGTTATACCTTAACCCAAAAGAAGGATTTCGTCAAGGCACCATACAGAGAGAAATGATGACTAGCCGGAGAGCGCAAAGCGGCAGATCGCAGAGCGCAAAGCGTAAAAAAGGAGAAAAAGATTTGCCACAAAGCACACTAAAGCCATAAAAGGAAGACAAAAGACGAACCCCTTGTCCCTCCAGGTAACATGAAATGCTCAGGCAAAGACGCAAAGGTTCAACCCATTATCCATTACCTCCGTGGTGCTGCTCAGCCCGTTTTGCACTTCACCGCGTATCTGCTACAATACACGATCAGGGAGATACGACCGGATGGCCTTTTGCCATACAAGCATCAGCATTTGTAGAGGAGACATATGGATATCTTTGCGCTGCGCGACCATATTATTAGCCAATACACCGACTACACCAGGAGCTTTCTCTCCATTCGCCACCCGCAGATTGCCGAATTTGTGCAAAACGAGATGCAACAAGGGCGGCTCTGGCCCGAAGCACTGATCCAGCTGTCGCCAGCGTATGAGAACGATCAGACCGTGGCCGAACTGGCCCAGCACGGCGTGCTCCACCCACGCTGCGCCGATATCTTTCAGTCGATCCGGCTCTATCGCCACCAGCGCGATGCAATTGCGCTGGCCGGCCAGCGCCAGCCATTTGTGGTGACGACGGGCACCGGCTCCGGCAAAAGCCTGACCTATATCATCCCGATTGTGGATCATGTGCTACGCCACCAGCCTGAAAACGGGCGTGTGCGGGCCATCGTGGTCTATCCCATGAACGCGCTGATCAACTCGCAGGAAATGGCCCTGCAACGCTTTTTCGACAACCTGCCGCCCGAGCAGCGGACAGTCCGTTTTGCACGCTACACCGGCCAGGAAAGGCAGGAAGAAAAGAAGCAGATTCAGGACAACCCGCCGCATATTTTGCTGACCAACTATGTGATGCTTGAGCTGATGCTTACCCGCCCGGATGAATTTCGCTTTGTTGAGCATGGCCGCGCCGACCTCCAGTTTATTGTACTGGATGAGCTGCATACCTATCGCGGTCGCCAGGGCGCCGATGTTGCGATGCTGATGCGCCGGCTGCGCGAACGCAGCGGCAACCCCAACCTGCTCTGTATTGGCACCAGTGCCACCATGGTGAGCGGTGAAACCAGCGCAGACGACCGGCGTAGCGCGGTTGCGGCGGTCGCCAGCACCATTTTTGGCATCTCCCTGCCGCCCAGGCAGGTGATCGAAGAGACCTTGCAATGGTCGATTTCGGTCTTCGACCACCCCACTGCGGCGGCGTTGCAGCAGGCCGTGGCCGCGCCCTTGCCCGCCCAACTCGACTGGCAGGCCTTCCGCGAACACCCGCTGGCGGCCTGGATTGAGCGGAACTTTAGCTTGCAGCAGGACGACCGCAGCGGCGTCTTGCGGCGGCGGCCGCCGCGTACCCTGAATGATGGCGCGCGGCAGCTGGCAAGCGAGACCGACCTGCCCCTGGAGCATTGCAAGCAGCAGATCCAAACGCTTTTTCGGCTGGGCAGCGAGGTGAGCGATCACCACGGCAAGCCCGGCTTTGCCTTCAAGCTGCACCAGTTTATTTCACAGGGGAGCGCCGTTTACACCACGCTTGAACCGCCCGAACGGCGTACACTCACGCTGGCCGGGCAGCACTTTGTGGCCGGCCAGGCGGGCCAGGCCAACCGGCTGCTCTTTCCGCTGGTGTTTTGTCGCGAATGCGGACAGGAATACTGCCTGTGCATCTATGACAAGGATGCAAAACAGGTGCAACCGCGCCAGCCCACGTCACGCGGCGACGATGTGCAGGCGGGCTATCTGCTGCCCGATGCCAGCGTGTGGCGTATCGAAGACGAAGAGATGCTGCCCGAAACCTGGTTTCGGACCAATCGTACAGGACGCAGCGTCAAAAAAGAGTACCGGTCCTCTATTCCACGACAGCTGCATATCACCGCCGATGGGCGCGTCAGCCCGATCAGCACCGACCACACGTTGACCGTCTGGTTCTTGCCAACACCGTTTCTCACCTGTCTCCACTGCGGCGTGGTCTATACCAAACGCGAGGACGAGTATCGCAAGCTCGCCCGCCTGAGCAGCGAGGGCCGCAGCACCGCAACCACGCTGATTTCGGTGACCGCCATCGATGCCATGCACCGTCCCCCGTCCACCCTGCCCGAACAGGCCCGCAAGTTGCTCAGCTTTACCGACAACCGTCAGGATGCCTCGTTGCAAGCTGGCCACTTCAACGACTTTACCAAGATGGTGATGCTGCGGTCAGCGCTCTATCGCGCATTGGCGAGCGAGCCAGAACCACTAAACCATCTGAATATTGCCCGTACCGTCCGTACTGCTCTGAACCTGGAGCAGGAGGATTTTGCGAAGGACCCTGGGAAGTATGTTAGAGCACAGCCACGCAATGAAGCGGCCCTGGAGCAGGTGCTCGAATATCGCATCCTTGAGGACCTGCGCCGCAGCTGGCGCGTGACCCAGCCCAACCTGGAGCAGTGCGGTCTGCTGCGTATCGATTATCTGGACCTGCATGCGCTGTGCCACGACATAGATCTCTGGGACATCAACACCAGGTATCATGACGACCTGCGTGATCTGTACCACGATGCAGAACCCTCGAACAGCGACCCAACCGCGCATGATGGCACTGATAAGCAACAGAAACTGACGCCGAAGGCGATACAACAGGCTTTTCTTATCTTGCGTGGTTGCACCGGCGAGCAACGCGAAACAACACTACGGGCTTTGCTGGATTATATGCGCCGTGAACTGGCAATTTCTGCACCAATTCTGAGCGTTTCGGAACAGGAAAAGGTCTATCGCAATGTTCATGACCTGCTCAATGATACCTGGAAGTTTGAAGAAAAGAGCCATCGCGATCTCCGTGAGTCTGTGTGCTTCTCCCGCGATACCCCTCTGAAACAAGGGGAACGTAGTCTGGCTGGTCGTAACCGCCTGGTGCGCTTCCTTCGTTCACCGCAGGCCTGGCCGGTGCTTACTGCATGGCTCAACGATGATGCGTATCATGCCTTGCTTGAAGTTGTCCTGAAGGTGCTTATCGGCGCCAATATTTTAACCGATGTGAGCAATGGTAAGACCAGACGGCGCCGTGTGCAGATTCGGTATGGTGCGCTGCTGTGGTGCAAAGGTGATGGTCAGCTCCCACCGAGCGATCCGATCCGCTCCCGCCGTATGGAGCGCCCCGATGAGCGACAGACAAGTGCCCAGCCAAACCACTTCTTTCGCCACCTGTACCAGAACCCACCGGCCAACCTGCCCCAGATCGAAGGCCACGAACATACCGGCCAGTCGAAGCAGTCAGACCGCGAACAGCGCGAGCAGGAGTTTCGCCAGGGCACACTGCCGGTGCTCTTCTGCTCGCCCACCATGGAGCTGGGCATTGATATTGCCGACCTGAATATGGTCCATTTGCGCAATGTACCCCCCACCCCGGCCAACTATGCCCAACGCAGCGGGCGGGCCGGACGCAGTGGCAACCGGCCCTGGTCATCACCTATGCATCCACCAGCAGCGGGCACGATCAGTATTTCTTTGAGCGGCCGGTGCAGATGGTCGCTGGTGTGGTCGCCGCGCCGCAGATTGAACTGCTCAATGAAGACCTGATCCGTGCTCACATTCATGCCATCTGGTTGAGTAACACCGTCCTGCCCCTAAGCGATTCGATGACCAAACTGCTAGATACCAGCCAGCTCGACTTGCCCTTGTTCGAGACCGTGCGGGAGCAGCTGACGCTGACGCCCGAACAGTACGCCCACTGTCTGGCAACCTGCGAGCGGGTGCTAGCGACCGATCAGACCGCCCGCTGGTTGCAAGAAAACCCTGACTGGCTGGTCAAGACCCTACAACATGCGCCAGTCGCCTTTGATCAGGCCTGTGACCGCTGGCGCGAACTCTTTGTCGCCGCCGATCGCCAGCTGACAGAGGCTCGTGCGATCATCGACCGTTCGTATCAGCGCAAGATGGATCAGAAACAGGTAAAAGAGGCCGAACGCCGCCAGAACGAGGCGTATCGCCAGAAGAGTCTGCTGTGCAACAGCGGCGGCAGCGGGCAGGGCGACACCGATTTTTATCCCTACCGCTACTTTGCCAGTGAGGGCTTTTTGCCTGGCTATAACTTCCCGCGTCTGCCGGTACGGTCGTTTTTGCCCAGTGACCATGACAGGGGTGAGTTTCTGTCTCGTCCACGTTTTCTGGCGCTGCGTGAGTTTGGCCCCGACAACGTCATCTACCACGAAGGCAACAAATACAAGATCACCCGCACGCTGCTACCGGCCGGCAGTTCGCAGAAACGCTTTTTCCGTGCCCAATTATGTAAGGTATGTGGGCATCTGCATAAGGATCAGACCTATCATCTGTGCGAAAACTGTCAGACACCGCTGCAAACCGAGCACGCCGAGACGCTGATCCATCTGTTTGAGATGAGCACCGTGGCAACGCAGCGGGTGGAACGGATTACCTGCGAAGAGGAGGAACGCCGTCGCCAGGGCTTTACAGTGACGACGCACTACCAGTTTGCCCGCGACCAGAGCGGCTTGCGTCGATTTGAGGCCGAAGCCGCATTCCTGA
>JAAURD010000212.1 GCA_012034075.1 Chloroflexaceae bacterium
GTTTTGCAGGCTGGCGTGGGTTGCGGTTGTGGGAGTTGCACCGTTGGCCCAGCAGGGTTGCTCACCAGTACCTGTTGAAAGGCCGCCACACTGGCATAACGCGCCTCGGGCTTGATCGCCATTGCCTGCATCAGCGCGGCGGAGATATGCGCCGAGAGCTTGCGGTTGTGCTGCTGCGCTGGTTTGAGCGGGTCGCTGTTGGCGGCAACCCGCTCATTGACGGGTATCGGCAGCTGGCCGGTGAACAGATGGTAGAGCGATGCCGCCAGGCTATACAGGTCACTCTGCGGGGTAGTGCCCTGGTTTGTGCTACCCCATTGCTCCAGCGGCGCATAGGCCGCGGTGAGGCCACGCCGCGAGCTACGGGTTGTCGCGGTGCCCTGCTTGAGCAGCCCAAAATCCACCAGCTTGACCAGCCCACTGGGTGTCAGCCGAATGTTGGCCGGCTTGATATCGCGGTGCAGCACCATCGGCTGGCGGCTATGCAGATAGGTCAGCACATTGCAAAGCTGCAAGGCATAGCCCAGCACCTGCGTCTCGGCCAGCGGCTGGTTGGGCTGCTGGTTCAGCACATCTTCCAGGCTCTGGCCGGGGATCAGCTCCATCACCAGGTAGCCATTGCCATCGGCCTCAAACATCTCGTAGTAGCGTGGCAGATGGTCGTGCTCCAGGGTTTTGAGCACGGCAAACTCGCCCCGAAAGGCCTGAATGCTCGCCGATTCAAACGACTCTTTGAGCGCCACTTGCCGCTGCTGGCGCGTATCCTCGGCGGCATAGACCGCGCCAAAGCTGCCACAGCCGATCAGACTGCGCACGCGATAGTGACCGATGCTGTCGCCGGGGTCATGCAATTCGAGGGCATACTTCAAGGGTTGCCCACACGTGCCACACACACGAGCGGTATTCGGGTTTGCCGCGCCACAGCCACTGCCAGTCCGCAGATCAATGCAAATACGCATGCTACTCTCCCATTGCTTGTTGTTTGTGGTTTCGTACCGTTTGTGGGGTATTATACCATGTTTCAAAGCCAAGAGCGTTCAAGCGGGAGCACCAAGGAGAGACGGATGCACGGAGTTCATGGACAATTGACAATTGATACTTGACAATGGCTCAAACCTTTGCGTCTTGGCGTGGGTATGTTCTGTTGCATACAAAGGGTGATAAACAGTAGGCCAGACATGTGTATCCCCTTTGTGTCCTTCGTGTTCTTTGTGGTGAATCTTCTGCTGAGTCATATGCCCGGCGCTTTTGCCACAAGCGGTACTGCGCCTATCCCAAGCATTGCGTCACATCACCTGTTTCACAGCATCAAGGAGAAATCGTCCTTTGTGCAACCTTTGTGGCCTTCGTGTACTTTGTGGTGAATCCTCAGATGCTCTTCTCATGGGTCGTTGCGTGGACTGCACAGAATGGCATGCTGTCGGGACAACCGCATGCAGATAGGCTATTTCCGACCTTTTAATACCTATAAATGGTCGTATATCGGACTGTAGGGTCGCAGCACGTTGCAACCCTACAGTCCAAGAGAAATCTATTTGTGCAAATGCAATAACCAAATAGCCTAAGCAGCAGCGGTCTCCGCATCCAAAAGCTGACGCAGCACATACTGCAAAATACCGCCATGGCGATAGTACCGTATCTCCTGTGGCGTATCGATGCGTACCAGCGCCTGGAAGGTCGTCGTATTGCCATCGTCGCGGCGAGCATGCACCTGCACCGCACGACCATTGGCAAAGCCACTGGCGATGCCCTCAGCCAGACCTTCAATCGCAAAGACCTCGTGACCAGTCAGCCCCAGACTGGCAGCGTTAGCGCCACCCTGGAACTGCAAAGGCAGCACCCCCATGCCCACCAGATTCGAGCGGTGGATGCGCTCATAGCTCTCCGCAATGACCGCGCGAATACCCTGCAACGCCGGCCCCTTAGCTGCCCAGTCACGGCTGGAGCCGGAGCCATACTCTTTGCCCGCCAGCACAATCAGCGGCGTGCCCGTCTCACGATACTTCATCGCCGCATCGTAAATCGACATCACCTCGCCAGTCGGCAGATAGGTCGTAAAGCCACCCTCCGTACCCGGCGCAAGCTGATTGCGCAGCCGCACATTCGCAAACGTCCCGCGTACCATCACCTCATCGTTGCCCCGACGCGAACCATACGAGTTGAAGTCTTTCGGTTCCACCCCACGGCTCATCAGGTATTGCCCAGCCGGCGAACTGGCCTTAATACTCCCAGCCGGGGAGATATGGTCAGTCGTAATGCTATCACCCAGCACCGCAATCACGCGGGCCTCACTGATATCGGCAACCGTCTCCGGCGCATGGCGCGGCATATCCTGAAAATAGGGCGGGTGCTTGACATACGTCGATGCATCGTCCCAGGCAAAAAGGTCACCCTCCGGAATCGCGAGCTTGTTCCAGTTCGCATCGCCATCGAAGACCTGGGCATACGTCTTGTGGAACATATCGGACTGGATCGACTGCTCCATCGCCTGCTGGATTTCCGCCCGGCTCGGCCAGATATCGCGCAAATAGACCGCTGCGCCGCTGCTATCGTGCCCAATCGGATCATCGTGCAGGTTGATATCGACCCGCCCGGCCAGCGCATACGCAACCACCAGCGGCGGCGACATCAGATAGTTGGCCCGTATCTCCGAATGGATGCGCCCCTCGAAATTGCGGTTGCCCGACAACACCGAGCAGACCACCAGATTGCCCTGCTCAATCGCGCTCGAAATCTCCTCCGGCAGCGGGCCAGAGTTGCCAATACAGGTCGTGCAGCCATAGCCCACCGTGTGGAAGCGCAACTGCTCCAGGTAGGGCATCAGACCAGCGGTTTGCAGATAGTCCGTAACCACCTTAGAGCCAGGTGCCAGCGACGTTTTGACCCATGGCTGGGTGCTCAGGCCGCGTTCCGTCGCTTTTTTCGCCAGCAGCCCAGCGGCCAGCATCACCGATGGGTTAGACGTGTTGGTACAACTCGTAATTGCCGCAATCACCACAGCGCCGTGCTCCAGCGTATGCTCACTGCCATTGAGTTTGAGCGGCACGCCGCTGCTCCCGTTGCTACCAGTTTTCTGCATCGTGGTCATCGCTTGCTGGAAGGACTGCGGCACATCAACCAGACGCACGCGGTCCTGCGGGCGACGCGGGCCAGCCAGGCTAGGCTCAACGCTGCTCAGGTCCAGTTCCAGCGTATCGGTGTAGTTCGCTTCGGGCGTATCGGCCGAATGGAAGAGACCCTGTTCTTTCATATAGGCTTCGACGAGGGCAATGCGCTTCTCGGAACGTCCAGAGAGGCGCAGATAGCGCAGGGTTTCCTCATCGACCGGGAAGATACCACAGGTAGCTCCATATTCGGGCGCCATATTGGCAATAGTAGCGCGGTCGGCCAGCGGCAACCGGCTCAAGCCAGGCCCATAAAACTCCACAAATTTGCCCACAACGCCCTTCTGGCGCAGCATCTGGGTCACCGTAAGCACCAGGTCCGTAGCAGTAGCGCCTTCCGGCAGCTCGCCGACCAGACGAAAACCGACGACCTGCGGAATGAGCATAGAGACAGGCTGCCCCAGCATCGCGGCCTCGGCTTCGATACCGCCCACGCCCCAGCCCAGCACCCCCAGCCCATTGATCATCGTGGTGTGCGAGTCCGTGCCGACCAGCGTGTCGGGATACGCCTGGGGCATGCGCCCATTGGCCGAAGGTCGTTCATCGGTGCTGAAGACCACGCGGGCCAGATATTCCAGGTTCACTTGATGCACAATGCCGGTGTCCGGCGGCACCACCTTAAAGTTCTGGAAGGCTTGCTGGCCCCAGCGCAAAAAGGCATAACGCTCGTGGTTGCGTTCAAACTCGCGTTCGGCATTGATCAGCAATGCTGCCTCGGAGCCAAAGGTATCGACCTGCACCGAGTGGTCAATCACCAGCTCGGCTGGTTGCAGCGGGTTAATACGGGCTGCGTTGCTACCAAACCGCGCCATCGCCGCCCGCATCGCCGCCAGATCGACCACCGCCGGCACACCCGTAAAGTCTTGGAGCAGCACCCGCGCAGGGGTAAATGCTATCTCGCGTTCGGGCACAACCGACGGATGCCAACCCGCCAGATGCGTGATATCATCGGCGCTGACAGTCTGGTTATTTTCGGTACGCAGCACATTTTCAAGCAGGATACGAAGGGAAAAAGGCAAACGATTGATTGAGAAACCCTGATGTTCCAGGGCCGACAGACGGAAGATTTCGTACTCTTGATCGCCAACGCGCAACGTCGCACGGGCATTAAAACTGTTAGTCATCGCTTTCTCTCCTCATCGAAAAACGCTGTAGTTCTTGAGTCATGTTCGATTATAGCATATTCGCTACACAACATGGTGCAGCAACAAGACACAATCAGCGGCGCGGTTTTCGGGGTCTCACGCAAAGGCGCAAAGCATTCTCAGGTGAACATCGTGCTTTGTGCGACTTTTGTGTCCTTCGTGTGCTTCGTGGTGAATCGCAGAAGCGCTTTTCATGGGTCAGTGTGTGCATGCGGTTGGGACGACCGCACTCCATGGAGAGTCGTCTGCGGCTCATACCTGAGCATAGTCGGAGACAGCTTCATTGGGCCGGGACAACACCGGTTGTCCCGGTACACGCCGCACCAGCAGCAATGCTACCAACAGCAAGCCCGCTTCCAGCGCAAAGACCGTGCTATAGGCCAGCCAGGTATTGTTGCTGCTCAGCAGTCGCACAATATCGACCACGCTTCCTCCGAAAAGCCCAGCCAGGGCATTGCCGCTCTCTTGGGCCATGCCCCACACCCCCATCAATATGCCAGCACGTGCTGTCGTGGTATACTCAATCACAGCAGTGAGCAGCCCCGCAGCTGATAAGCCAGTGCCCAGCCCCAGCACAAACACAAACGCCTGAAACGCCAGGATATCGCCCAGCGCCCCTGCCACAATCAGGCCACTGAATACCATCATCGTAAGCACAAGACCACTACGAAGCACGGGCAAATAGCCCACGCGTTGAATCAGACCCAGCCCGGCCGCTAGCATCGCCAGCACCGTGCCCATACCCCACAACGCCGTCAAGTGCGTGGTTGCGCCAGGGGTCATCCCAAGCACCAACCCACCGTAAGGCTCCAGCAGAATATCCTGCGCCATAGTCCCAACCACCACCAGTACCACGATCAAAAAGAAGCGGCGCAGGTGTGGGTCGGGCCAGAGCACAGTAGTCATCGTCGCGCGGAACGAGAGAGCACGGGCTTCGGCAATGGCCTTCTGTGTATGGTCGCCAACACGCTCCTGACCGACAACGGCCAGCACTGTCAGGAACAGGGTCAGCAGCACTGCGCCTGCGGTGATAGCGGTCAGACGAGCCGGGCTGAAGGGGTCGAGCAGCACACCCAGCGTGATAGCAGTACCGATAATGCCCACAAACATCACAACTTTGAAGAGAGTCACCGCACGTGGGCGTTGCGGGCCATGAAAGGTATCGGCCAGCAACGCCTCAAAGGTATTGCTGCCCATCTGTCGCCCCAACCCATAGGCCAGAAACGCCACAAGCACAGCAATGCTGAGCAGCCCGAACAGCATCATATTGCTCGGGTCCAGGGCCAGCACAAGCAATGTAGCCGCCAGCATGCCAATCATCGATAGCAGCGTTCCAGCGAGAATGTAAGGGGTGCGCCGCAAGCCCCACAGCGGGCGCGTGTCCGATTGGTAGCCCAGCCAGATGCGCACCGGCGCAATCAGCAGGGGCAGCGCAAAACACAGGCCCACGAACGATGTAGGCAACCCCTGCTCCACAATCATAACCCGGTTGAGCGTCCCATTGACCAACACGCTGGTCAAGCCAATACCAAGCGGAAACGCCGCCATACGAACATAGAGACTCACGCGTTGTGCGGTTTGCATTGGTTCCTCCTTTGTTGCACGCATACTAACTATGGATAGTATACCGCGTTGTGCAACGGGCAGGTGTACGCTGGCTGGGTTTTGCTCATATTCGGCTTCGACCAGTGTGTCATACCAATATGTGCGCTGTTTGTCAGTTTCAGTTCCGTGCTGAAACTGACCGTTCCGCACAGCACGTTGCGCCACTTACGATAGAGCGTGTTTGTCCATAAGCTAAGTACCGCATTGCAGCAATGATTGCCGAAATTGGCACAGAACCAGCATGTCGAAACGGAGGACCCTGGCGGCGCACGTTTGGATGCGATTTGAGCGTGTGTGCGGCTGGTAGGGGCGTCTGCGTGCTGCGCCCAACGATGATCCGTGAAGGAATTGCGACATGGATGAACGCAATGCTGCACTTAGGGCTTAAACCACATTGATCTGATGCGTTCAGCCGTAGGTGCGGCTTGCAGCCGCACGACGAGCACGAGATCGCTCATGCCGGCTGATATTGCTCGTCGCTCACATGTTCCAGCCACTCAACCGCCTTGCCATTGAGGGCCTCATGAATGGCGATGTGACTCAGAGCAGTCGTGGGGCGTGGCGCCGTGCCAGTGTTTTTCATCGGGCGCAAACACCACCACGTCACCGGGATGCACCTCCTCAATGGAGCCGTCCCAGCGTTGCACCCAACCACGCCCGGCAGTGATAATCAAGGTTTGCCCAAGCGGGTGGGTATGCCACGCGGTGCGAGCACCTGGCTCAAAGGTGACACTGGTACCATTCGTGCGTGCTGGTTCCACGGCTTCAAAGAGGGGGTCAATCCGAACCCGGCCCGTAAACCATGCTGCTGGTCCTATGCCAGAGGCATGTGTGCCATTTCTTGTGATGTTCATCGTTTGCTTTCCTCCACGGTTCGTTGTCTATCTGCTTGCTTACAGCACACTTCAGTGTGCTTGCATGATCAGAGCAGCATATGCTCCATAATGACCAGACGCGATGTCTATGCATGGTATCATACCAAATTCGGGTGATCACTGGTATGCGCTTTGATAGCACGCTGTAGGGGCGTCAGCGTCCGTCGTACCTACGACTGATACGTCGTGCGTGCGTTCGTCCCGACCGCCGTGCGGCTGCAAGCCGCACCTACGTCTCATATCGATTAACGCCATTTGCGTATCAATATGTTAGGGTGGCACATTGCGGAAAAACAAGAATGAGCGAAAAGGCTCATAGCTTCGGGCCTCGCTGTTCAAGCATAATCTCGCTCAGTAGTCTGCCACCGCCGCGGCCCAAGGCGGCACGCACCTCGTCCAGCGTAACAGAACGTTGCGCCTCATTGTGCCACAAACTGCCGCCAAAAACCAACCCACCCGCTAACAGCGCTGCTTGAATGCCTTCACCGCCGCATGATACGTATCCTCGTCTTCGTAATGATCCATAAAAAACTGTCCATCAAGATACCCAAACAGAATGAAATTGGAATCGATATGATGCACAAACGGCTGCAATGGCCGTTTACAGATAACGCTCAAATACCCCTCCAAAAGGCTATAAAAGGCTACAATCACAATGTCCATCGCTTCACGCGGGAAATCCGCGAACGGCTTCCGTATGACATCGCGATCTATCCCTTCAGGCACATCGTTGGGGTCAACAATCTTATAAAACATCATCTCGAATGACCCACGAAAATCACCAACCCTCAGCACATACCGCAGATCATACTCTTGATAGGTACCCGCCACAAAAAACGGAAACATAAACGAGCACTTATAATCATCGAACAAACGCAGACTGCCAGGATACTCAAAGAGATCACGTAACGCTGCATAGATCTGTGCCACGTTCAGCATCTGATGCACATCTTCTCGTTCAAATCGTTCCGCCAGTGCGGTCGATAGATGCATCTTCCAGAGCATATCCCCTTCGTCGATAGGAAAACTCCGACGTCGTAACATCAAGTAGGTCTCATCGTCGATACAATACAGACGACATGTCACATCTCGATATGACAGGGTCAATGGTTTTGTTCGCATACTGTATAGCACCTTTCCAGCGATGATTCGCGTGTACTGACTGCTAGAACTGATAATTAGTGTATCGTACAAATGTTCGTATGTCAAGCAGAGCGGCATCGTCTCCCCTCTCCCCTTGTGGGAGAGGGGCCGGGGGTGAGGGGTTTCGAGGGCCGAGGGGTGAGGGGTTT